>JBGUVV010000043.1:0-17864 GCA_045220525.1 Kiritimatiellia bacterium | reverse complement strand
TTTTGACAATTTTGATTTCGATGATACTGATTCCTATAAATATCATAATGTTCTGTCAGAAGATGCGCAAGCGATGTGGGAAATATGACGGATAAAAAGAAACCATCAGTTGATAATGGAGGTAAGAGGCGATGTTGATAGACGACATAAATAAAGGAGAGGCGGCCGAATTGGAGTTCAAGCGAGAACTTTCAAATGAAATAGGAAGAAGTCGGCAAGAATAGTGTGGTGAAGGGTGTGGTGAAAAGTGGGCATTGGGAAGTTTTGGTATAATCTTTTCGAAGAACAATCTTAAAGGAGGAGCGAGATGGGGAAAAGTAGACAGGAGAAGCGTAGTGAGGCGCGAAAACTCGCCAAGGCGTTAGCGTCTGACCCATGTGCAGTGGCGCAGTTTGCGCATGAGCGAGTTCCGTCATCGGAAGCTAAGGCACCTGCAGAGCCTCCGATGTCGCCAGAGGAGAAGGAGCTGGTAAAACTCTATTCCACCATTGCGACGAACGTGTGGCGGATGAAGAACCAGATTCTTGACGCGGAGACAAAGGAGCCGAAAGATGGTGTTGACGGGCGTGTGGTCGGAAAGCTCGCTCGTTATCTCGCGTCGCTTGATGGTGCTCTGGAGGATGCAGGTGTGCAAGTCGTTGGCGACTATAACGGTAAACCACATGACGAGGGCAATGCGGTCAAGGTCATCTCTTACGAGGACAGGGCGGACTTGAAGCGTGACGAATATGTAGAGACTCTTCTTCCGACCGTCCGCTGGACTGACGAACAAGGACAAACTCGGCTTCTGCAACAGGCGGAGGTTGTTGTGGGGCGACCGGTAGCTACCAACCAGTAACATTCTTAAGGAAAGGCAAAAGAAATGAATCGCGCAACAATCGATTTTGGAATCGACCTTGGAACCACCAACAGTGCCATCGCCGTGCTCAAAGGTGTTAAGCCGGAGGTCGTGAAAAGCAACCTAGATACCGACATTACGCCGTCTGCCGTCTTCATTGGACGTCAAGGCAACATCATCGTCGGGTCTAAGGCGAAGTCGAAACTGGAAGATGATAGGTCGGCGGAAGACGCCTATATCGAATTCAAGAGACGTATGGGCGGCGATTCGATCTATACATTCAAGTCATCTGGACTTCGCAAGTCGCCAGAGGAATTGTCCGCGGAGGTTCTGAAAAGCCTCAAGGGCAATGTGCAGCAGCGCATGGACGAGGACATCAAGGCCGCCGTCATCACGATTCCGGCGGCGTTCGCGCAGCGCCAGTGCGTTGCCACTAAACGTGCGGCGGAGTTGGCTGGCTTCGTGCAGTGTCCGCTCTTGCAGGAGCCGGTCGCCGCGTCGCTTGCATACGGATTCCAGTCCGATTCAGAGAAGCGCTCGTTCTGGCTTGTGTTCGACTTCGGCGGCGGCACGTTCGACGCGGCCGTCATGAAGGCGGAGGACGGAGACATCCAGGTCGTCAACCACGGCGGCGACAATTTCCTTGGAGGCGCAGACATCGACTGGGGCGTTATCGAGAAGATTATCATCCCGGAAATCACTGCGTCCCACAACCTGCCGGACTTCAAGCGCGGAAACGACCGTTGGCGCAGCGCTCTCGCGAAGATCAAACGCGCCGTAGAATTCGCGAAGATCGACCTTTCGCGTTCGACAGAAGTTTATCTGGACGGATGTGTGTTCGAGGACGACGACGGTAACGAGGTGGAACTTGACGGGTTCAAACTGACGCAGAGTCAACTTGCGGACATTGCCGAGCCTCTGATTGTCCGTGCGGCCGAGAAGTGTAAGGCCGTCCTTGCCGAGAAGAACCTCCAGCATAGTGCAATAGAAAAGACAATACTAGTCGGGGGCCCGACGCTTGCGCCGTACTTCCGCGACATTCTTGCGGACAAGCTCGGGATCCCACTTGACCACAGCGTCGATCCGCTGACGGTCGTCGCACAGGGTGCGGCGGTGTTTGCGGGGACACAGCGCATTGACCGCTCAATCAGCGCGGGAGGCGCGGCGCCTGTCGCAGCAGGTGCCTACAAGCTGGTCGTCAACTATAAGCCGATCGGCCCAGACGATGATCCAAAAGTGACGGGTGAGGTCATTGCTCCTTCTGGTGGTTGCATTGCGGGGTGCACGATTGAGTTTACAAATCGTACAACGCGGTGGTCAAGCGGAGCGATTCCCCTAAATGACGAAGGCAAGTTCGTTCTGCGCCTTCGCGCGGAACGCGGCGATCAGAACATATTTGATATCACGCTTGTCGATGCACAGGGGACAAAGCTCTCGTGCGACACGACGGAAATCCCATACACAATCGGCGTCAGCATCAAGGCGCAGATTACTTGCAATGACATTTCTATCGAATTGAAGGATAACCAACGGTTGATTATGGTGCCAAAGGGCACGGAATATCCTTTCAAGAAGACGACGAGAAAAACGACCTCGGACTGTGAGCTGAAGAAGGGTCAGCCCGGACGCATCGTCATTCCCATTCTTGAGGCCAAGGGTGGGGATGCTGGACGACTTGCCGATCATAACATGATTCTCGGTAAGCTGGTATTAACATCAGAAAATCTTCGTCGGGATCTTCCGTTGGGGAGCGAAATCGAGGTTACGCTTTCTGCAAAAGAACCGGGAGCGTTGGTTGCCGAGGCATACGTGCCTCTTCTAGACGAGACATTTACGGCGAAGATAGATTATGACAGGACGCCTGGAGCTTCAGAAACTGATTTGCGCGACGAGTTTAGGAAGGCCAAGAACGATGTTCCTTCCGCAAAGGAGAAGGGCGAGGGTCAAGACGGGCGGAAGATAGACGAAATGATTGACGACATCAATTCGCTTTGGGACGGAGCGGGAAGTATTGAAGGTGCAAACCAGATTCAGCAGCGAATCATTGAACTGCGCATGAAGCTGGACGACATTGAGGAGCGCGCGAAGATTCCCGAGAAAGTAGAGGATATTGAATATTACATCGGTCAGGTGGAGAAGTATAAAACCAGCATAACTTCTGCACAGCGCTCGGAGTTGTCTCTCGTCAAGAATGAACTAGACCGTCTGCGCACAAAGAACGACATTGGGGCGCTTGATCGTCTACTTGAACAGTTGCTTGACTTGTGGCGCGATGTGATGCGTGAACGCCCGGAGCATTGGCGAGGCCTGTTACAGTATACCTATCAGCATCGAGCCGAGATGTCCGACAAGACTGAGGCCAATCGGCTCTTCGCCCAGGGGGCGAAGGCGATTGAGATGAACGATGTCGAAATGATGCGCAAGTGCGGGCTCAGGCTCCTGAATCTTCTGCCAGAAGACATGAAGGCTGATGCGCAGCGTGGACACATCGCATCGGGAGATGGCGGACTTGTTGTTGGATCGTGACCATGACAGCTGAAGTCGCCATATTGCGTGCGTATGCGTTCGCCTCGCAGGGCAAGTATACCGAGGCCGAGCAACTTTTGACGTCGGCACCGGAGGCGTTGAACACGCCATCCGGTGCCGATCTGTTCGCTCGCATCAAGTTTGAGCAAGGCGATGAAGCGATTGCACGGCACATCTGGGAACAATTGCTCGCCGACGATACGACAAATGAATCTGCGCAGAAAGCACTTGCGGCACTTGATGCTTCGCCATGCGAATCAGACGCTGATGAGGTTGTACCGTGCTTCTACCGCAGATGGAAGTTTGTGTGCGCAGGCATTTTGGCGGTGTTGTTAGGCCTTGCTTTTTCATTGGGCAAGGCATGGAAAGGCACTTCGTCGGGGACTTTGCATGAATCGGTCCTGTTGCCGTGTCTCCAGCCTCGTATTATTGCTGAGCAAATGCTTGAAATCTCTAAGATTAATGGCGAAGTGCTCGCCGAATTACGCAACGGCATCCTCACAAACATGACCGAAGAAACTATGCTGGTGCTTTCAGGAGGGCGGGGTAGGTACATTACAGACAGACAGAAATGCTTGTCGGTAATCGCAGAGGTTGTTAGCGCGAAAACTAAAGTCCCTTTTTCGAACATCCTTTTTAAGGCATCAGATAAGAATAGCGAAGCCGTGAAATTTTCAGTAATGAAGGGGTTGGTCAATGACAATTGAAGAAATCAAAATGGGTGAGACGGATAGGCTTGAGTTCAAGCTTGAGGTGCCGCAGCGTGACAAGCGCTATCTCAAAACCGTTGTTGCGTTCGCGAATGGACTCGGAGGTAGCGTTGTCTTTGGAATTGACGATAAGACGCTAGATGTCGTTGGCGTATCTGACGATGATTTGCGGAAGATGGAAGATGGTCTTGCCTCGGCGATTTCGTCCGCTTGCACACCGGCCATTGTCCCATCGTTCTCGCGCGAAACCGTGGATGGCAAGACACTTCTTGTTGTTGACATATATCCTGGACGCAATACGCCATACCACATCAAGGCGGAAGGGATTGACGGTGTGTATGTCCGAGTTGGCGCGACTACTCGAAAGGCGGAACGCGAACAGATTGAAGAACTCATTCTCCGCGGAGGGAATAGAACTTTTGACGCGGTGATTCAGGAGAACGAAACGGCGTCCGAGTCGGCCATGGCGAAACTCTGCCGGCGTATCGGGGCTGTGCACAAGGAAAACACAGGGGAGCGAATCAATGTCACTCCGATGATGCTGGAGGGATGGGGAGTCGTCAGAAAGACGAGAGCTCTATGGCATCCGTCGGTTGCTTTTCGCTGGCTTGCCGCGAACAACGACCATTTTGCCCGCGTCCAGTGCGCGTTGTTCGCCGATGACGAGCGAACGGAATTTCTCGACAGGCAGGAGTATTCGGGATCAGTCATTGACCAGATTGAAGAGTCGATGAAGTTTGTTTTGCGCTCGATACGGCACGGGGCTAGGATCGATGGGTTGTATCGCAAGGATTTCTACGAGCTGCCTCCAGAGGCGTTGCGCGAGGCGATCGTAAATGCAGTGGCACACAGAGACTACAGGCAGCATGCCTATATTCAGGTCTCCGTCTCGCCAAGCATGGTTGAAATCGTTTCGCCCGGTTCGCTCTTCGATGGTCTCACGAAGGAAGAAATGCTGGCGGGGAAAAGCAAGTTGCGCAATCCCGTCCTTGCCGACGTGTTCCACAAGATGGGCATAATCGAAAAATGGGGTACCGGACTGCGGCGCATCTTCAGTAGATGCGAAAAAGCCGGCCTTGAAACTCCAATGGTAAATGTCGGCGGCAGTACGGTCTCGTTCATCTTTCTGCGCAAGAAGAACGAAACAGTCTCAATGGTAGGTGCTACCCCAAATACTGCCCCAAACGCTACCCCAAACACTACCTCAAAGACTACCCCTGAAGCCATTGGGGGCGAACATGGTTTGAGCCCGATAAAGCAGAGAATACTTGATGCCATCAGAAAGAATCAGAGTGCGTCTAAGAAGGTGTTGGCGGAGTTGATTGGTGGTATAACAAAGGATGGAGTGAAGTACCATCTCGTCAAGTTACAGAAGATGGGGTTGCTGCGTCATAATGGGCCTGTAAGAGGTGGATATTGGGAGGTCCTTGTGAAAGACGGGAATGATATTAGTGCACGAAAAGCATAAACCGGTTATTGCAGATAAATTGCTTCAGGTCTGTTGGCTGATAGCTAACGCTGAGGCAAAGAATCTCGGCGCTGCAGAGATTCTGCCGATACATTTTCTGCTTGCGGTTATGAAGGTAATCGATCCCGAATTTCCAAACCAAATTGACAAGCTGAACGTCACATCCGAAGAGTGGGCGACGATGTGCAAAGAAGCGCAGAGCGTTCGTAGGTATGTCGATGTCATGCCTGAGCGAGTCACCGAGAAGCGTCGTGGGCTTCGTAGACGACTTGCCGCCAAGCGTGAGAATCCACCAATCGCCGAAGATGGAATGCTACATCGTTCAGAGGCATTGAAGCGTGCATTTTCAGATGCCTGCATGTTTACAGAAGGGGGCACGCTTACGCTTCTCAAGCTTGTTGAATCGTTGTTTGAGCTGGAACTTGTGTCGCTGGATAATATTGATAGTTGACTTGAGGTTGTATGGCTGGTCCTTCGGCAATATCTGTGAAGCAGTTCCTTGATTGTCTAAAGCAACAGGGGCCTGTGTCTTCGCAGATTAAAGCGGCCGGGCAAGTGGATGTTTCGTCAGACTCGGAGATTGATGCCGTTTGGCTGGTGGTTGTAGACGTGCTTAGCGGTGCTTTCGGTAGGATAGGGTATTAAAGCGTCTTGTTTAACATGAATCGTGAGGGAACAGGGATGTCTGTGAAAACGGTAGGTGAAAGAATAAAGGATGCGCGAAAGCGGATAGGCATTGGCCAGGGAGCGCTTGCGCGGAGGCTGAGGATGACGGCTGCGCAGCTGTGCCGCATCGAAAAATCGAAGAACGCGCCGTCCTTGAAGACGCTGGCGCGCATTGCAAGGGCGTTGGGCGTGGCGCTTTCTTCGCTTATGGAGGACTGCTCTGCGGATTTGACTGTGCACGATTCCTCTGGCGACGCGCGTGCATACGCAGGAGGCTACATGATTGCAAGTGCGGACGGCGGTCTCGTCCCGATCCGAAGTACGGACGATCCGCCGGACGACATAGAGGACATCCGCCGGCAAGTTGCATCTGTTGTCGCCAAGTATGTCGAGCTTGAGGCAAGCCTCGGCGTTTCAAGCGCAACGACGCTCCCGACCAAGTTCGCGTTCTCCGAGGACGAACGTGGCGCAGACGTTCTCGCCAGGTCGCTGCGCACGGTCTGCGGCATTGGCAGTGCGCCATATGTGGATTGGCCGTCCTTGCTCGAGGCAAAGCACGTGCGAATAGTCCAGGTCAAGACCTCGGCGGAGATCCAGAGCCGCAGCTTCTACGACGTTTCCAGCCAGATTGTCGCCATAGCTTTGAACAAGGGGTTGCCGCCTGAGCGTCTGCTCTACAGGATAGCGTACGAACTTGGGTATATCTGCATTTTTGGCTCTACGGGGATGACGACGGTTGTTGAGCGCTCGGCAACGCATAGGTTTGTAAAGCGTTTTGCAGAGGCATTGCTTGTGCCTGAGGAGGCGATAGCCGAGATCATGGCGCAGCTGGCGCTTGGGCCTAACAACTGGACAATGGAGCTCCTTCTGCGGCTCAGGTGCCGCTTTGGCGTGGACGCAGAGACATTTGGGCGACGCCTTGAGAGGATTGGGGCCCTCTCCCCGTCATTGAGAAGGCGCTTCAAGGAAGAGCTGCGCACATACTATGAGGAACACGTGGAGCGCGAGTCGCCGTCGCATGCCATGCCGCTCAGTGTCGGCTTGATGTTGGAGCTGTTAAGATTGCGGGTTGCGTTAACGTCGGAGCAATGATTTCACCGCAAGAACGAATGGATTTGGTATAATACGGAGGAACTATGGCCAACTATCTCGCTATCGACATCGGCGCCTCCAGCGGGAGGCACATAATCGGAAGAAACGAAGGCGGCAAGATCCTCCTTGAGGAGGTGTTCCGCTTCGACAACAGCCAGGTGCGCATCGGCGGCCATGACTGCTGGGACATCGACAAACTTGTCGAGTCGGTGAAGTCCGGCATCGACGCCGCGCTCGCCAAGGGGCCTGTTGATTCCATTGGCATAGACACGTGGGGCGTCGATTTCGTGCTCCTCGACGAAAAGGGCGACCGCATCGGCGACTCCGTCGCATATCGCGACGCGAGGACGAAGGGAGTGGACGCAGAGATCGAGAAGGAAGTCATCTCCTTTGCCGACCTCTATGCCCGCGTCGGTCTCCAGAAGGCACCATACAACACGATATACCAGCTTTGGGCGCTCAAGAAGGAGCATCCGGATCAGCTTGAGCGCGCGGCGCACTTCCTCATGGTGCCGGAATACATAAACTACCGGCTTACGGGCAACATCGTCCACGAATACACCGACTCTTCGACGACGGCCCTCCTCGATGCCGCGAAGAAGGACTGGGACAGGGAGCTGATCACCAAGCTTGGCCTTCCGGAGAGGATCTTCGGAAAGCTTGAGATGCCTGGCGCGACCGTCGGGGAATACAGGGGAACGAAGGTGGTGCTGCCGGCCATGCATGACACGGGCTCTGCATATCTGGCCGTCCCGGCGCGCGACGACAAGGCCGTTTACCTTTCGAGCGGGACATGGTCGCTCCTCGGCGTCGAAAGCGAAAAGCCGATAACGACGAAGTCGGCGCGCCTTGCGAACTTCACGAACGAAGGCGGGGCCTGGGGACGCTACAGGTTCCTCAAGAACATCATGGGCCTCTGGATGATCCAGTCCATACGGCGCGAGCTGAACGGCGTAAGCTATGTCGAGGGCAGGGAGTCCCTCGACACCGCCGAGGCTTTGAAGGGCCTTTCGGACTACGAGAGCGGCCGGAAGTACTCGTTTGCCGACCTTGAGATGTCTGCGCGCGGCGCTTCGGACTACCAGACGACTGTTGACGTGAACGACAACCGCTTCATGAACCCAGAGTCGATGATAGCCGAGGTCGTTGCCGCGGCCGCCGCGTCTGGAAAGCCGCCGGAGACCGTGGGCGAGCTCATGCAGTGCGTCTACAAGTCGCTTGCGGAATGCTATGCGGACGCTATACGCAACCTCTCCGAGGTCACTGGCCGCGCATACACATCCATAAACATCGTGGGCGGCGGCAGCCAGGACCGCTATCTCAACGCCCTTACCGCCGACGCCACGGGGCTTGAGGTGTTCGCGGGCCCGACGGAGGGGACGGCGATAGGCAACCTCATCGTCCAGATGATTGCGGCAGGCGAGTTCAAGGACCTTGCCGAGGCGCGCGCCGCGATCGTCAGGTAGCAATTGGAATCAAACGGGAGAATCGAAATGGACAGCAAGCTATACATAAATCCGCCTTTGGTCAACAGGATATACGACTGGAGAAAGGGCCCGCAGCCCAAGACGCGCCGCGAGCTCGACAGGTTCTTCGCCTCTGCGGCGATAAACAAGGTCAAGGACGCGATCTGCGAAATGGGAAGGCGCATCTACGAGCGCGGCTATACCGACGGAAACGGCGGCAACCTCTCCGTCAGGGTCGGCGAAGACCTTGTCCTTTGCACCCCGACGCTCTGCTGCAAGGGCTTCATGAAGCGCGAGGACATCTGCCTCGTCGACATGGCGGCCGGCCAGCTTTGCGGGTATCGCCCGAGGACGAGCGAGGTTAAGGTCCATATCGCCATGATGAAGACCGCCGGATGGGACGCCTGCGTCCACTGCCATCCGCCGCACTGCAACGCCTTCATCTTCGCGGGCAAGGTGCCGCCGAACGGCATAAACCCCGAGGCAGACATATTCTTCAACCAGATCCCCCTCGCGCCATACGGAACCCCGGGGACTGACGAGGTCGCGGCGAACGTCGCCGCCATGTCGAAGAAGTCGAACGTGGTCTTCATGGAGAACCACGGCATAATCTGCGGTGCGCGCGACATAGAGGAGGCCGAGTGGTTCGCGGAGAACGCCGACGCATACTGCCAGGTCCTTCTGCTTGCCTCGGGGCATGGCGGAAAGCTCCAGCAGGTGGGGCCAAAGTCCGTCAAGGACTTCCTCGCGATACGCAAGGCCCTTGGCCTGCCGGTAGATTCCGCACAGCCGCTCTACAACACGGACAAGTTCAACGGCTACCGGATGAAGCGCGTGTCGAAGTGAGGCTTCCGCCGGGAAGGGATCTCAGAAAAAGAGGTCCCTTTCCCCGCGGCAAGTCGCTTCGTACTGCTTCATCACCGTCGGGTAGAACTTCGGCAGCCACTCCTTTATTTCCGCAAGTTCCCGCTCGATCAGCTTGCCGCCGATTTCGCACGTCTCCTTCGAGGCGAAGTCGTCGAGCCATTCCCTGAACGTCAGCACCGCGTTTATCTTGCAGAACTTGCCCTCGCGGCCAGTCTTGAGGGCGTCCATGATGCATCCGCCCGTCCTGCCGCAGCGGTATCCCGCCGTGCAGAAGCTCGTGATCGTCCCGCGGCTTGCAAGGAAGCGGACCATCTCGTCAATCGTGCGGGTGTCGCCGAGCATGAACTGCTGGCGGTCCTTTTCCTGGTGGGATTCGCAGGCGAAGTCGCTGTAGCCCTTTATCGCGATGTTGGACGAGCAGTCGAGCTGCGTCATGCCGCAGTCGAGGACGTGGTTGCGCGACGAAGGGCTTTCCCTCGCGGTGATGATTATGCCGGTATAGGGGATCGACAGCCTCGCTATCACTATGATCCTCGCGAACGTGGCGTCGTCGATGAGCCACGGGCTCTCCTCCGGCACCTTCGTGCCGCTTGCGGGCTCAAGCCTCGGAAACGACAGCGTGTGCGGGCCGATGTTGAACCAGCGCTCGAGGTCGCGCGCATGGAGGACTGTCGCGAGAAGCTCGTATCTCCAGTCGCAGAGGCCATACAGAACGCCGAGCCCCACGTCGTCAACCCCGGCCTCCATGCAGCGGTGGAAGCATGTCGTGCGCCAGTCGTAGTCGCCCTTGACGCTCCATTTCGGGTGCATCTGCTCGTAAAGCTTCCGGTTGTATGTCTCCTGGAACACCTGAAAAGTCCCTATGCCGACGGAACGAAGGACCTTTAGGTCCGCAACGGGAAGAGGGGCTGCGTTCACGTTCACGCGGCGGATGGAGTTGAGGTTCCCTGTCTTCGGCGCGGGCACCTTCCTTGCATAGCAAGTCTCGATGGTCTCGGCGATGTATTCCGTGGAAGTGGTGGGATGCTCGCCGTAGACTGCGATGAGCCTCTTGTGCCCGATGCGGCCGGCGAGGACGTCGATCTCCTCCTTGAGCTCGTCCATCGTGAGGACGCGGCGCTTCTGCTCGGCATTGCCGTCGCGGAAGCCGCAGTACTTGCACCCGTTGACGCAGAGGTTCGAGACGTAGAGGGGCGCGAACATGACGATGCGGTTGTCATATACCTTCCGCTTTATGCGGTCCGCCGCGGCCCTCATCTCATCGAAAAGCTCCGGGTCCTCTACCTGCATGAGGACCGCCGTCTCCTCCGGCTCAAGGGTTTCGCATGAGGATTCCGCCTTGGCGATTATCTCGCGCACCCGCACCGGATCCGCAGGCACTCCCTTGGTCTTCGAAAGGAGCCCCGTTATGAGCGCGTCGTCGATGAAATGCTTTCCGCCTGGAAGATACCTGTCGATCTCCGATCTCACGACGAAGTTCTTGCGGTAGTCTTCCGCGTCTTTGAACTTTCTTATTCCTGAAACGTCTGCCATGCTGCTTCAATGTCCTTCTTGTAAGTGCATATTATACCATTTTTGAGGCAAGTCCGGCGTATCGCGCTTAAGGTCTGGAAAGATTCGGGAAATGTAAGGATTGCCGTTATTTGGTATCATTCAGGTGTGATGGTGACAGCTTTCGAGAAGAAGTGGATGGCCGCCTGTGGCGCATTTGCCGCAGGCGAGGCCCTCGCGTCGCTTCTGCCGTCCGGGGCGGAAGCCTGGCCGCTGCCGCTTGCCGTGGCCGCAGTCGTCTCGCTTTTCGGATATGGCTTTCGCATTCGCGGATGGCGTCTTGCGGCGGTGCTGATGCTTGGCGTCTGCGCGTTTTGGCTCTCGTCGGTGTCGGTCGAGCGGCAGCTCAGGGAAACGCCTTGGATGCGCGGGGCGAGGCGGCATTTGAGCGCGCCTCGCCGCGCAGACCCGATCAGGCGCGAGCTTTCGCGGCGCATCGGCATTGGGCTTCCCGCCGATTCTACCGCCGCCGCTCTTAACAGGGCTATGCTGCTTGGAGAGCGCTCCCGCATCTCCCCCAAGGTGAAGCGGCTATTCGTCGATTCCGGCACTGTCCACGTCTTTGCGGTCTCGGGCCTCCATGTGATGGTCGTTGCGAGGCTTCTTGCGTTTCTCGCGGCGATCATGATGGTTCCCTACCGCTTCCAGGGAGCGGTCGCGATGCCTGCGGTGTGGGCGTATGTCATTCTCGTAGGGGCGCCGCCAAGCGCCGTAAGGGCCGCGCTTATGGCGACGTTTTACTATGGAGCGCCGCTTTTCCTTAGGCGGCCAAACGGCGTCATGGCGTGGGCGCTCGCCTTTCTTTCGGTCCATGCGGTAAATCCAAGGCAAATAGCAGACACGGGGTCGCAGCTGTCGTTCTCGGTGATGCTGGCTCTTGTCATGACATCAAGGCTCCTTAGCGGCGGCGGGAGGGGCGCTCTCATCAAGGGCTTTTTTCTTACTTGCGCAGCTTGGGCGGCCGGGGCCCCGATAGTCGCCATGTCCTTCGGGCGGCTCGCCCCGGGAGGACTCGCGGCAAATCTCATTGTGGTTGCCGCGGCCGGCTACTCGGTGGTGGCGGGCGCAGTGGGCCTTGCCGCGAGCTTTCTCTCGGAGCGCCTTGCGTCGCATTTCAACAACCTTGCCGCGCTCATGACCGATGCGATGGTCTTTGCCGCAGATGCAGTCTCCCGCCTGCCGTTCTGCAGCTTTGAGACTTCCTGGTGCGGGGCTACGGAGTGCATCGAGTGGTACGCCGCCTTTGCCCTTGTCCTCGTCCTTGCTTCCATGGTCCAGTCGCGCAGGCAAACTTTGTGACGGCAACGAGGCTATCCCTATGCCTTTTGTGCGAAACGCCATTTGACCGGGGTCATGCCGGTATGGCGGCGGAACACCGTGTTGAACGCCGAGGCGTTGGAAAAACCGCAGGCCGCGGCGATTTGGCACGACGGCATGTTCGTTGACTCGAGAATGTCGCACGCTTTCTTGATGCGTTGGCGTGCTATGAAGTCGATAGGTGTAAGGCCTGTATTCTCGCGGAACATGTTGAATACCTGCGTGCGCGAATATCCGATATGCGCCGTAAGCCGGTCGATGTCTATCTTCTCGGTCAGGTGCGCGTCGATCCATGCCGTGATGTCGGAGAACTGGCATGCCGCGATCCTCCTGGCGATTGGCGCCGGACGTGCCATCTTGTACAGTATCAGCTGGCAGAGGATGCGGGCGAGGCCAAGCTCTTCTGCGGTGAGTCGTTTTGCCGTTCTGCCTGCCAGTTCGTATAGTTCCCTACAGGACTCCATCAGGTACTTGTCGCATTTCACCGGGCTGAGCGCTCTCTTGAGGATTTCCGAGTGAAGGCTCCTGCATGACTCGCGCGTGAACGCCGAATGGCTGAACATCTTCGGCACGTCCGTGGCAAGCAGGATCTCGAGCCTATCCCCCATCGGGTCCACGGCCTTGAGGTGGCGATGCTCGACATGCGCAGGGATTACGATGAAATGCCCGGACGAGAGCGTGACGGACGGTATCCCGTGCAGTTCGTATGCGAATTCTCCCCTGAGGCAGCACACTATCGAAGTCTCGTCGTGCCTGTGCCAGAAGGAGCCGTGCGCGGACTTCGATGCGAGGTGCCGTACACCGCGTATCCAGCCGCTTGCGAAGTCGCCTTTCCCGATTTCGGGGGTGCGGTGTCCGTATTTGTGATTTGCCATGCTCGTATTATAGCACATTCCAGGTTTGTATGTTGCTTAAAAATACACTTTACTTGAGTGTAATGACTTTCCTCCTCCCTTATGCTATCATACGCCCATGCTTCTCAATTGGGCAGATTATCTTGTTGTTGCGCTCTTCTTTGCGCTGATGTTCGGAATCGCGGCAGCCTGTTCGCGACGCGCCGGGCGCGACGCAAAGGACTTCTTTCTTTCCGGCCGGTCGATGCCGTGGTGGCTCATAGGCATTTCCATGGCGGCCGCCGCGACAAGCTCCAACTCGGCCTCGATGTTCACGGAGTTCGTGCGAGAGGGCGGCATGTCTCGTATGTGGAAATGGTGGGCGTTTCTCCTCACGGGCATGACGACGGTTTTCATTTATTCAAAGCTTTGGGTGCGGTCGGGCGCAAAGAGCGACATCGAGTTCTACGAGCTCAGGTATTCCGGCAAGCCGGCGGCCTTCCTGCGGGGCTTCCGCGCGATCTACCTCGGGCTCGTCTTCAACGCGATCACGACGGCATGGTGCATACTGCCGGCGGTGAAGATGGGGCAGGTCCTCTTCAACGTCGACCAGTGGACGATCATCTGGGTCTGCTGCATCGCCTCGATCGTCTACTCCGCGCTCGGCGGGTTCCGCGGCGCGATCATCACTGACTTCTTCCTCTTTCTCATCATCCTTGCGGGCGCGTTCGCGATCATGTACTTCGGCTGGTCGCACCCCTCCGTCGGCGGCTTCTCGAAGATGATGTCGAACCCGGTGGTGCAGAGCCACCTCGACTTCTTCCCGAACTTCGGCGACACTGACACGCTCGTCGCCGTGTTCATAATCCCCATCGCGATACAGTGGTGGAACGTGTGGTACCCTGGCAGCGAGCCCGGCGGCGGCGGGTACATCGTGCACCGCATGCTCACGGCCAAGAACGAGAACCACTGCCAGGCTGGAACGCTTCTCTTCCTTGTCATGAACTACGTGGTGCGCCCGTGGCCGTGGTATCTCGCCGCGTTCGCAACGCTCATCATATTCCCCGACCTCGAGTCCCTCAGGACGGCGTTCCCGCACATCTCGGAGAACATGGTGAAGGGCGACCTCGCCTACCCGGCCCTCTTCAAGTTCATTCCGAACGGATGGCTCGGCCTCGTCGTGGCCTCGATGCTCGGCGCGCTCTTCTCCACGGTGGCGGCGCACCTCTCCATGGGCTCAAACTACATCGCGAACGACGTGTGGAAGCGCTTCGTGCGTAAGGACGCGGGCGAGCGCGAGCTGATCGTGGTCGGCCGCCTGTCGGTCGTTGTGCTGATGCTCGCCTCTGCGTTCCTCACGAACATCCTCGCCTCGGTCGGGGCGTTCTTCAACCTCATACTCCAGATCGGCGCGGGCACGGGGCTCATATTCCTCTTGCGGTGGTTCTGGATGCGCATCAACGCCTGGAGCGAGATCACGGCGATGACGGTGTCGTTCATCGTCGCAGTCTATCTGCAAGTCGCCCATCCTTCCATGCTTGCGTGGCAGCGGCTCCTCGTCGTGATGGCGATCACCACTGCCGCGTGGGTCGCGGTGACGCTCGTCACGCCGCCGACGGACGCGGCGAAGCGGGCGGCGTTCCTCGACAAGGTGCGCCCGCGCCGCCGCGACATCGGCTGGGGATTGCTCGCGATGTCGGTGGGTGCGCTCTCGGTGTATTCGCTGATGTTCGGTGCGGGATGCTGGATATATGGTCAGTTCGTCAGGGCGTCCGTCGTCTCTGCCGTGGCGGCATGCGGAATCGCCGCGCTATTTCCGATTGTCAGAAGGCTTAACGGGAAATGAAGTACGAAATCAAGAAAGTTGCGCTGGATCTGGATGCCGCCGAGGCCCGCTCCGTGGAGCTTCTCCCCGGGTGCATATCGGGCTCCACGCCGTTCCACCATGTCGTTCCGGCGGGGGAAAGTCTCGTCTTCCCCGGCGACGACGTGCACCACGTCCTTGTTGTGTTCGCGGGCGAGGCGAAGTTCGCGACGGACGGCAACGAATATGTCTTCCACGAGCGGGTGGTGTTCGTGCCCGATCCCGGCAAGCAGGCCGAGATGACGGCGCTCACCGACGTCCACGTCCTCGAGATACGCTGGGCGAAGCGTCCCGGCGAGGACGACGCCCTCGCCGCCGAGTACCACACGCAGTTCCCGCTCATACAGGTGTATCGCAACTCGAAGCAGTACCGCGACCGCAACAAGAGCGACAAGACGATCTCCAGGAGCTGCATCGACCAGCGGCGCATTCCGCGCTTTGCGCTTGGCAGCGTGGAGACGTACGGCTTCGACGCCGTGAAGAGCCACGACCACCCGATGCTCGACCAGTATTTCTTCTCGTTCCCCGAGAACGACATGGACGTATTGATCGACTTCGAGGCCGTTCCCATGAAGGGGTGCGAGTTACTGTACATCCCGCTCGGGTCCATGCATGGCGTCGATGTTCCGCCCGGGAGGCACTGCCACTACCTGTGGATCGACTTCTATCCCGACAACGACGAGGCTCTGAAGCGCCTCGACTGGTCGCACGTGCCTACGGGCAAACAGGCTTCCTTCGACGCAAAGACGGGGGAGCGCGCATGAAGGCGTACGTGACGAACATCCAGCGCTTTTCGCTGAACGATGGGCCGGGCATCCGCACCACCGTCTTCCTGCAGGGCTGCAACATGCACTGCGACTGGTGCCACAACCCCGAGACGATTCCCGCGCATCCGGTGGAGATGTTCTACAAGGAGAAGTGCATCGGCTGCGGCAAGTGCAAGGAGGGCTGCACCTCCGGCGCGCGCACAATGTCGTCGCGAGAGATGACGGTCGAAGAGGTCATGCACGAGGTGAGGCAGGACAAGCTCTACTACGACGAGTCAGGCGGCGGTGTCACGGTGTCAGGCGGCGAGCCGTCGCTGCGGGCGGACTTCGTCATCGCCCTTGCCGACGCATGCCACGCCGAGGGCATCAAGATCGCAGTCGAGACGAACATGTCGCTCCCTTGGGCGCAGATAGAGCCTATGCTGCGCAAGATGGACCTCGTAATGTGCGACATAAAGCTCAACGCTACGGTGGAGCACATGGAGCACACTGGGGTAGACAACCAGACGGTGTTCAATTCCATTGGGCGCGCCAGCAAGCTGAGGATCCCGATCATCGTACGCACGCCGCTCATTCCGGGCGTCACCGATTCGGTGGAGAACTTGCGGCCCATCGCCGAGTACATCGCGAAGATGGACAATGTCGTGCGGTACGAGCTTCTCAACTTCAATCCGCTTGGCGGCTCGAAGCGAGAGGCGCTTTCGCAGAAGGATCCTTACGACGGCGTGAAGATGCTGTCGCCTGAGCGTCTGGACGAGCTTCGGAAGGCGCTCTCGGGCATTGAGAATCTTGAGACACGGGTGGGATGATTAACCATGTAGAACATGCAGAACATGTAGGGAGGCAATGAGCAAGATACATTTCATAAACGAGTTTCCGGCCGATCGTCGCTTCACATACGACGAGCGGATTGCGCTTCTTCGCGCCCGCAAGGTAGAGCAGACTGCCGAGAAGGCCAGGGCGGGCGGCGCGGACGAGGACGACTACGGCCTCATAGAGCAGGACGAGTTCCACTACAAGCTGAAGCCGAACCATCCCAACGGCTCCATCTACGGCTTCAAGGCGTGGAGCGAGAACTACTGCGCGATTCTCGAGCAGCACCCGGTATACGTCGACGCCCTCGACGCCTTCGCGGCAAAGGGCTTTTTCTTCCTTGAGCGGCTTAGGCCGGTCGGGACGAAGTGGAACCCGGACTACGCATACCCCGACCTCCAGGCGATATTCGACCGCTACCAGGTCATCTCCGGCATCGACAACTGCCACCATTTCACGCCCGACCTGCAGATCGGCTTCGAGAAGGGCTGGGGCGGAATCCTCGCCGAGCTGAAGGAGGAGCGCGCGAAGCACGACGAAAGCCACTACGACTTCTACGACGCCGAGATAGCCGTCGTGGAGCACATAATCGCGTTCATACGCCGCGCTGGCGAGGAGATACTCGCGCTCGCCAAGGAGGAGCGCAATGCGCAGCTTTTCGAGAACCTGCGGACTATGGGCGAAATCGACCTTCGCATTGCCGCAGATCCGCCGAAGACGTTCCGCGAGGCCGTGCAGTGGAGCTGCTGGTTCTCGATGGTCTCGCGCACGTACAACCGCGGCAGCGCTGGCGGACAGCTCGAGGACCTCTTCAACCCGTTCTACGAGCGCGACGTCGCGGCGGGGACGCTGACGGACGACGAGGCTATCTTCTATCTCGCCTGCCTTTTCCTGCAGGACAGCCGCTACTGGCAGCTTTCAGGTCCGGACGAGCACGACAACGACCGGACATGTCATGTTTCCTACCTTGCGCTTGAGGCGGCGGACAAGCTAAACATAGCGACTAACCTCACGATACGCGTTCACGACAAGATCGACCCGAAGTTCTTCCGCCGGTCGGTCGAGCTGCTCTTCAAGAACAAGCAG
>JBGUVV010000042.1:0-7977 GCA_045220525.1 Kiritimatiellia bacterium | reverse complement strand
AGGCGCAACGAGGTCCGAAGCGTACGAGATCGAGCGAGCAGCCCCGACGCGGAGCAATGCAGATCGGGCGACACCCGCGACTGAGCGGGAGTCGGCGCCCGAAGCTATTCTATTTGGGTTGACAGGTCCTAACTCAATACGCTATAATACCGCAACCGTGGTTACCGTAACCGTGGTTGCTAAAGAAAGGTTTGGGTCATGAGGTTTTTCGACAGGGCGTCAGAACTATCCGACTTGAGGGAGATTCGCAAGCGCAGCGAAGAAGTTGCGCAGTTCACCGTCGTAACTGGCCGCAGGCGAGTCGGCAAGACGTCCTTGGTGATGAAGTCGCTGGAGGGCGAGACATACGTATATCTCTTCGTCGAGAGGAAAAGCGAGAAGGACCTTTGTGAGACGTTTGCAAGGGAGATCAACGACAAGCTTGGAGATGTGATGCTGGGCGTGCCGGAGAGATTCGAGGATATATTCGGCGCGTTGATGAAACTTGCCGCCACTCGCCACCTGAATGTCGTGATCGACGAGTTCCAGGAATTCCGCAAGATAAACGCCGGCGTATTTTCGTCGATCCAGAAGCTTTGGGACCTTCACAAGGGAAAGGCTCGCATGAACCTGGTAGTGACGGGCAGCGTGAACACTCTTATGGTCAGGCTTTTCCGCAACCGCCGCGCGGCGCTGTATGGAAGGGAGACTGCCTTCATGGTCGTGGAGCCGTTTGCCACCGACGTGCTGAAGGAGATAATGGCGGCCTACCATCCGGGCTACAGGCCGGAGGACTTGCTGGCCCTGTGGACGTTTACTGGCGGCGTCGCAAAGTACGTGGAGCTGCTGATCGACTCCAAGAGCTGGACGCGTGAATCCATGATAAAGGAGATTGTCCGGGCGAACTCGCTTTTCCTCGACGAGGGTAGGGCGGTTCTTGTCGAGGAGTTTGACAAGGAATACGGCGTTTACTTCTCCATACTTTGCGCCATAGCCCGCGGCAAGACGTCGAGAAACGAGATAGAGCAGACGGTCGGTCGTCAGGTCGGCGGATATCTCGCGCGCCTCGAGAACGACTATGCCCTCATCCGCAAACATCAGCCGATCTTCGCCAAGACCGCCGCGAAGACGGCGAGATACGAGCTCAACGATCGGTTTCTTGTATTCTGGTTTAGGTTCATGTATCGCTACAGCTACATACTTGAACTCAAAGGCTACGAGCAGCTGCGTGAGATCATAAGGAGGGACTATTCCGTCTTCAGCGGTTGTGCTCTGGAAGAGTACTTCAGGCGCAAGTTCGCCGAATCGGGGCACTGGACGCGGATCGGCTCGTGGTGGGATCGAAAGGGTGAGAACGAGTTGGACATGCTTGCCGAGAACGAGCTAACCGGAGAATACGCCATTTGCGAGGTCAAGCGGCAGGGTGGGAAAATCGACCTCGGCTGTGTTGCGGACAAGTTTGCATCCTTCCAGCGGGCGACAGGCAAATGGCAAAAGGTGAAGCCCCGGTTCCTTGCGTTGTCTCTTGACGACATGTAGATTCAACCCCGAATCCTTTTTTTGGTATAATACGCAATATTATGAAATGGACAAAGTCTCTTATCCAGACGCTTCGTGAGGATCCGGGCGATGCCGAGATCGATTCCCACAAGCTGATGGTTCGCGCCGGACTCATGAAGAAAGTCGCCGGCGGCCTCTATACTTACCTTCCGCTTGGAATGCGTGTCCTCAACAAAGTCGCGCAAATCGTGCGCGAGGAAATGGACCGCGCAGGCGCGCTTGAAGTCGTAATGCCAATCCTCCAGCCCGCAGAGCTCTGGAAGACCTCCGGCAGGTGGGAGACGATGGGGCCTGGCATGTTCCGCCTCAAGGACAGGGCGACGCGCGACTACGCCCTTTCGCCCACGGCGGAGGAAATGGTGACCGACGTCGTGAAGGGCGTCGTCTCGTCGTATAGGCAGCTTCCGGTAACCGTCTATCAGATCCAGTGGAAGTTCAGGGACGAGATACGCCCGCGCTTCGGGCTTATGCGTTCCAAGGAATTCCTGATGAAGGACGCATACTCCTTCGACACTTCCCTCGACGCCGCCGACAAGAGCTACGAGGCGATGTTCGAGGCGTATAAGCGCATATTCGCGCGCTGTGGCCTCAAGGCCCATCCAGTTGAAGCCGACACCGGCGACATCGGAGGAAAGTCCTCCCACGAGTTCCACGTCCTCGCCGACGCGGGCGAGGACGGGATCGCCTTCTGCGATGCATGCGGATACGCCGCGAACCTCGAGAAGGCCGAGCGCAAGACTGCGGAGCGCAACGACGAAGACTGCCCTGCGTTCGAGGAAGTGGCGACCCCTGGCGCAAAGACCATTGCCCAGGTTTCGGAATTCATGGGAGTTCCCGGCTCGTCGTTCGTAAAGTCCCTCGTCTATGCCGCCGACGGAAAGCCCGTCATGGTCTGCGTCCCCGGCGACCGCGACGTCAACGACATCAAGCTTAAGCGCTTCCTCGGGGCGAAGAAGCTTGAGCTTGCCGACTACGAGACCGTCCTCAAGGCGAGCGGCGCCAACGCGGGGAGCGTGGGGCCGGTGAATCCTGCCGATCCGTCGATGCGGATCGTCGCCGACATCTCCCTCAAGGGCGCGAAGGGCCGCATAGTCGGCGCCAACAAGGACGACTACCACCTCAAGAACGTCGATCTCGCCCGCGATACGAAGATTGCCGAAGCCGACTTCGCAGACCTCGTGATCGTGCAGTCAGGCGACATCTGCCCGCGCTGCGGGAAGCCCATGCAGATCAGGCGCGGCATAGAGGTTGGCCACGTCTTCAAGCTCGGGACAAAATATACCGATGCCTTCAAGGCTGTCTACAAGAATGCCGCGCTCAAGGAAGAGGTAATGGTCATGGGCTGCTACGGCATAGGCGTAAGCCGCACCGTGCAGGCCGTAATCGAGCAGAGCCACGACGGCGACGGCATCATATGGCCGGCGGCCGTTGCGCCGTATCAGGTGGTAATCGACCTCCTCGACCCAGACGACCAGGAAGTCGCGAAGGTGGCCGCCGAACTCGAAGCCGCGCTTGAGGCGGCGGGCGTCGATGTAATCGTAGATGATCGCGGCGAGCGCCCGGGCGTCAAGTTCAAGGACGCCGACCTCATAGGCTTCCCGGTGCGCGTCGTCGTCGGCGCCAAGGGGCTTTCAAAGGGTGGAGTCGAAATCAAGGCGCGGCGCGATTCCAAGGAGGCTATGAAGATAGTGCCTCCAGCCGACGCGGTCGCGGCGGTGAAGGCGCTTCTTTCGGCGGAAGGACTCTTGGCATGAGCACGTTTGAGCCACCGCGCGGGATGCGCGACTTTTATCCGGAGGACATGGCCTGGCGCAACAAGGTCTTCGACGCCTTTCGCGCCTCTGCTTCCGCATACGGTTTCGAGCCCTACGACGCGTGCGTAGTGGAAAGCTACGAGCTTCTGGCCCGCAAGGCGGGCGAGGAAGTCGGCGAGCAAATATACCACTTCCTCGACAAGAGCGAGCGCCACCTCGCCCTCAGGCCGGAAATGACGCCGACCCTCGCGAGAATGGTCGCCCAGCGCCAGAAGGAGCTTTCGTTCCCGCTGAAGTGGACTACGATTGCGCAGTGCTTCCGCTACGAGCGCATGACGAAGGGCCGCAAGCGCGAGCACTACCAGTGGAACCTCGACATAATCGGCGAGCCTGGCGTTCTGGCGGAGGTGGAGGTCGTGGGCGCTGCCTGCGACGCGCTGCGGCGCATGGGGCTTTCCTCTGCGGACTTCAAGGTTCGCTTCTCGAGCCGCGCGCTCCTCTCCGAGCTTCTTGCCGCAAGCGGCATACCGCAAGAGAGGCACGAGCAGGTGTTTCTCGCCCTCGACAAGCGCGGCAAGATGCCGGACGAGGAAATTGCCGCGATGCTCAAGGACGGTGGCCTTGACGAGGCGGGCGTAGAGAAGGCGTTTGGAATACTCAACCTCAAGTCTCTCGACGAATTGCCCGATGGCGCGGCAAAGGAGAACCTCCGCGAGTTTGTCGGCCTTGCCGAAGTCGCCGGCTTTGGCGACTGCCTGCAGTTCGACATAGGAGTGATACGCGGCCTTAGCTACTATACCGGAATCGTGTTCGAGTGCTTCGACGTGAAGGGCGAGTTCCGCGCGATCTTCGGCGGAGGCCGCTACGACAATCTCCTTACCACGATAGGCGGCGAGCCGACGGGGGCCGTGGGCCTTGGCTTTGGCGACGTCGTGGTGACGGAGCTTCTAAAGAGCAGGCTTGGGGCGGATGCCGCAGCTCCTGCGGGCGGAGTGGCCGTGGGCTTCATGTTCCCAGAGCAGCGCAACGCGGCGCTTGGTCTTGCCGCGAAGCTGCGTTCCGAGGGCAAGAAGGTGAACCTCTCCCTTAAGAGCCAGAAGCCGAAGAAGTTCTTTTCGCACGCCGCCGACTCTGGCGCGGCTGCCGCGGTGTTCATAGGGCCTGACGACGTTGAGAAGGGCGTCGTGAGGATGAAAGACATGGGGACTCGCGAGGAGAGCGAGATATGCCTGCCGAGCGCCCCGTAAGAACGAGCCTCGAGGTGGGATTCCCTGGCGAAGGTCCGCCTGCGGAGTTCCTTAGGTATCGAGGCGCGGCGATGCGCTCGATTCCAGCCTCGTTGCAGTTCCCCTACGAAGACGCGCAGTTTGAAGTGGTGATGATGGACGGGAGCGCAGTTTCCCGCGAGACCGTCAAGGAGGCGCACCGGGTGCTGAAGCCCGAGGGCCGCCTCTTTTTCATGGTTCCCGAGAAAACCGGAAAGCAGCCGGGCTACACCATGCCCGACGTATATGCTGTAGTCCGCGAGGGCTTCAACATCATCCAGGCGCAGCGCCCGCCGTGGTGGCTTTTCGGCCGTCGCGGCCACACCTTGACGATTTGCGCCAAGAAAAAGAACTGGAAAAACTACAAGTCTTTCATAGGCGGTGGCACTGTGCCGCTTTCGCCGTTCTGGAGCAAGCCATGATAATTGCAACAATAGCGCTGATTGCGGCCATGGGGTCGTCGGATGCGATAGCAATACTGCTGAACTCCCGGTCTTCGGTGAGCGTGGAGCGCTACGAGCAGGCGCGTTCCATCGTCGAGCGCGACGCCGCCGAGGGCAAGCCCCTCCAGCAGTTTGTCATCGGTGTCACCACTTCCGACAAGGCCCTTGCAAAGCGCTACGTCGAGGCGTCCGGCGCGAGGATCACGGATCTTGCGGAGAACACCGGCAATCCTCTTGCTTGGTATCTGCTGGCTGTGGAGAAAAACGACCTGCAGCTTCTCAAGAAGGCGGCCGACGGCGGCAACGTACAGGCGCTGAACGCCCTTGGCACCATAGCGACCCAGGAGGCGATAAAGAACCAGAAGTCGCTTCCTACAAATGTAATCGAAAGCATCCTCGTAAGGAGCTTCGGCTATTTCCGCGCCGCCGCGATCCAGAAGGATCCAAACGGCCTCGTAAACCTCGGGACGTGCTATCTTGCGGGCTTCGGCTGCAAGGCCGACATGTCAACCGCCTTCGAATGCTTCAGGTCCGCGGCGGAAGCCGGCCACCCGGAGGCCATGGACAACTTGTCCGCCTGCTACGAGCTCGGGCATGGCGTCAAGAAGAACCAGGCGCGGTCGCTCTTCTGGCGAATGAAGGCGCGCGCGCTGCGCGGCGACAAGGCCGCCAAGAAGTGGTTGGAGGGGAAGGATTAGTGAAGGTCTTGATGGTAGGAGACGTCGTCGGCGGACCAGGGCGCAGCATTCTCAAGCGGCGCCTCGCCGGCATTCGCGCGGAGCTTGGGCTTTCCGCAGTTGTCGTCAACGCGGAGAACTGCGCAGGCGGCTCCGGCATAACCGCGGCGCTTGCGAAGGAGATATTCGCCTCTGGCGTAGATGCGATAACCCTTGGCGACCACACATGGGGCCAGAAGGATTTTGCGGGGGAGATAGGGTCTATTGCGAATCTCGTCCGTCCTGCGAATTTTCCCGCCGAATGTCCTGGGCGGGGATGGTGCGTCGTGACTCTCCCGACATGCCGCTTTGCGGTCCTGAACCTCCACGGACGCGTTTTCATGAATGCTGTCGATTGCCCGTTCAAGGCTGCCGAGAGGGCTCTTGCGGAAATCCCGAAGGACGTTCCCGTCCTCGTCGATTTCCATGCCGAGGCGACGAGCGAGAAGATGACCCTTGCGCACTATCTCGACGGGCGCGTTGCGGTTTTCGCTGGCACCCACACCCACGTGCAGACTTCCGATGCGATGTTCCTTCCTAAGGGGACGGCGTATATAACGGATCTTGGGATGACGGGCCCGTATATCTCTTCGATAGGCCGCAGCCTAAAGCCGGTGACAAAGAAGTTCGTGACGGGGATCCCCGCGCGTTTCGACGTCGCGGAAGGCCCGTGCGTCTTGGAGGGGGCCGTCGTGGAAATAGACGCCTCTTCCAAGCGCGCCGTGTCAATAGAGGCTTTCCGCATCCGTGAGTGACGCCGTCCAGGAAGTGGCGCGTCTTGTGGCCGCTGCGGGAGGGCGGGCGCTCCTCGTAGGCGGATGCGTGCGCGACGCCCTCATGGGGACTGCAGGCGGACCGAAGGATTTCGACTTCGAGATATATGGTCTTTCGCCGGATGCGCTATCGGCGGCTCTTTCCAGGCGCTTCGGCCTTGATTTTGTCGGCGCGTCGTTTGGCGTCATAAAGCTCAAGGGTTGCGGGATAGACGTCGCGCTGCCGCGCAGGGAGACGAAGCTTGGCCTTGGGCACCGCGCCTTCGAGATGGAGTGCGACCCATTCCTTCCTGTCAAGGACGCGGCAGCGAGGCGAGATTTTACCATAAACGCGATATACCAAGACCCTCTTACGGGCGAGATCATCGACCCGTGGGGCGGATGCGAAGACCTTAAGGGGAAAATCCTGCGCCATGTGTCGCCGCATTTTACGGAAGACCCGCTGAGAGTCCTAAGGGGAATGCAGTTTGTCGCGCGCTTTGGCCTTGAGCCTGCGCCGGAGACGATTGAGCTATGCAGGGGCATGACGACTGAGGGGCTTGCGCAGGAGCGGCTCATGGGCGAATGGAGCAAGTTGCTTTTGCAGGGGGTCAAGATATCGAAGGGGCTTGAGTTCCTTCGCGCGACGGGGTGGCTTTCGTTCTATCCGGAGCTTGAGAAACTTGTCGGCTGTGAGCAGGATCCTCATTGGCATCCAGAGGGAGATGTCTGGAACCATACGCTTCAATGCCTTGACGCATTTGCATCCTCTCGCAAACCGGACGACGACGACAATATCGTGGTCGCGTTTGCCGTCCTCTGCCATGACTTCGGAAAGCCGTTTTGCACGAGCTACGATCCAGTCAAGGGCCGCATTAGGTCGCTTGGCCACGACGAGGCCGGCGCCGCTCCGGCGGTTGAGTTTCTTAAGAGGCTCACGAACGAGGAGAGGATCCTCAAGGAAGTTCCGCAGCTTGTGAGGCTTCACATGCGCCCGTATGCGATGTGGCGTGACAAGTCGTCTGACGGGGCGATAAGGAGGCTTGCGACGAAAGTCTCGAGCATAGGCTCGCTTGTCAAGGTCGCTGCGGCCGACGGCACGCCGCAGGAGGCCTGCGCGTGGCTTTTGGAGCAGGCGCGGAGGCTTGAGGTCGCGGCGGCCGCGCCGAGGCCGATAGTGACGGGAAAAGATCTTATTGCGCTTGGGCTCAAGCCAGGCGTAGAGTTTGGGAAGATACTGAAAGCCGCCTACGAGGCGCAGCTTGACGGGCAGTTCTCCGACAAGCCCACCGCCCTCGCCTATCTCCAGCGTCATTGAACGCTTGATTTGTTTTCGTTTTGCCGCGGTATCGTTGCCCTTGCCTGTCAGCGTGCGGCAAGTTTCGTCGCAACCGTCGCTTCGGGATGCCTCCGTGGGCGCTGACCGCCCGACCCGTTTTTCGACGGTCCCCCTGGCATGGCGTGCTTTAGGTGAATCTCACGCAGGGCTTTTGCTGACCGCCTATACC
>JBGUVV010000041.1:0-6623 GCA_045220525.1 Kiritimatiellia bacterium | reverse complement strand
GGCGACGAGCGACCTCGGTGACTGGGACGGCGCGGCAAAACTTGAGCCGGAGGTTTCCATCGAGGCGACCGACGATCCGACGACGATGCGCTTCAAGGTCACACCCGGCGACGGCGCTTCACCACGCGCATTCCTTCAGATAAGGCGGTAGCCTGTTTGCGGTGGCGCAGGGGCTCTGGATGCTTCGGCAGCGCAAGGAAAATGGGGAGGCTTTGAGGATCTGCCGATTTGACCGTGCGGACGTGGGTTTGATATAATACGAATCGTGCTTTTTGATGCAATAGCAATGTCCGGCCATGCGTGACGTCGCATTTAGCTGCGACGACCGCGGAGTGCCTTTCCTCAAGGTCGCCGTCTGGTCGCTTCTCTCCCGCTACGAGGGCGGCGAGCCGATTCGCGTCAACGTGTTCGAGGGATGGGGAGGCCATTCCGCCGCGCACAAGGCGGAGATGGAAAGAATCGTGGGCGGCTTCCCCAAGGCGACGCTCAGGTATGTCGACGTCGAACGGGCGCTTGCGCCGTATGCCGACGCCATTGCGCCGCGCGAGGGATCCAGGTGGAACGTGTTCACGTGGACGCCCGTCTTCACGCCGATGCTCATCCCCGACGCGAAGGGCAACGTCATCCACTTCGACATCGACATGCTCTTCAACGCCGACGTGTCGCCGCTTTTCGAGCTCGACTTCTCGAATCCGCTGGATCCCTCGAGGCCAAACCTCGTCGCCTGCGCATACGAATACGACAAGTACGGCGACAACGCGGGCCGCGAGATATGGGAGAAGAGCATCCTCCCGCCAGAGGTCGAGCGCTACTTCAACACGGGAGTTCTCGTCTTCAACTCCGATGCCTGCCGTGCGGAGGCCACGTGGGAGAAGATCGTCAAGTGGTACCGCGAGCACTACGACGTCGCGGATCGCATAGAGCAGGATGCGTGGAACGCCCTTTACTGGGACCGCGTCGTCCCCCTGCACGTCAAGTGGAATTTCCACGACAGGAACATAAAGGGCTACGCCAAGTGGCCGCTCGACTCGAAATACTGGCTCGGCAATCCGCCGCGCGAGTGCCTGGAGGCGTCCATCGACCCGTGCATCCTCCACTTCTGGGGGCCGAAGAAGCCGTGGAAGCCGTCGCACAGGCCATACCGCCGCCTTTACCACGAGGCCATGCGCAAGGCGGGGCTTAAGCCCCCAAGGGGGCAGCTGTTCGCCCCTGTGCACGATTTAATCGCGCGGGCGAGGCTTGCGAGGTTTCGCAAGATGCTGGATGCCAAGGCTGACGACGCGCAGTTGCGCGCGGAGCGCGCATGGCGTCGTCGCTGCCGGATCAAGAGAATCAAGCATGCGATTGAGTTCCCGTTTGAGTGGCTTGGCATAGGGATTGGCCTGCTTTTCCTGACGTCGCTAAACCACAGGCTGATGCTGGCCCTCTGCGACGCGGCGTCTGTTCTCATGTACACGTTCGACCGCGTCGGCAGGCGACATTCCCTTGAGATGCTGCACGTCATGCAGGGAAGGTGCGAGCTGGGCGAGGGCACTGCGGACTTCGACGCCGACCACGCGCCCTATCGCCCGACTCCGCGCGAGAAGAAGATCATAAAGGGCAGCTACAGGAATATGGCGCGCACGGTCGGCCACGCGTTCTGGACGTGCCGCAACGCCGCCGAGAGGGTAAGAAAAGTCGGCGTCATGAGCGACGAGGCGAAAGAGTTCCTCCGCAAGAACAATCCCGCCGTCACGGTTTCAGGGCACATCGGCTGCTGGGAGATGCTTTCGCAGCTCGCGTTTCTCGAAGGGCACAGGATGATGTCCGTCGCGAAGGACATAGGCACCAGGGGCATGACGAGGCTGCTCATGAAGGCCCGCAAGTCGATCGGCCAGGAGATCGTCCTCGCGGACGGCGCGTTCAGGCCACTCATGGCGGGGATAAAGTCGGGCAAGTCGCTCGGCCTTCTCGTCGACCAGACAGTTGATCCCGACGACGGGGGAATCTGGGTGCGGCTCTTTGGACTGCCAATCCCGGTATCTGCCGCGCCCGCGTTCTTCGCCGCGAAGGCGAAGGCCCCGATTGCCGTCGCTTGGTCGCGCCCTCTTTCCGACGGCCGCTATCGCTGCGAAGTGGTCGACGTGATTTCGGTTGAAGAGGCGAAGGACATCTGGCGGACGACGCAGCGCTGTGCGACGGACCTCGAGCGGATAGTCCGCAGGCATCCGTCGCGCTGGGTGATGAACTACGACTTCTTCAGGAACAGGCCGACCGCTGAGGAACTCGCGGCGTTGGCGGAGCGCGAGGCGAAGGCCGGGTTGCTCGTGTAGCGATTAATTATGGTATAATACTCAATCATGAAAAGACTTATGCGTTTCATTGCCGTAGCCGCGATTGCCATTGCGGCTGGTTGCTGTTCCGTCCAGAAGATCCCCGCGGAGCGAGTCGGGGTCTGCAGCTGGAGCTGGCGTCTGCCGATAAGCGAAGTCGCGGTGCAGATGGAGAAGTCCGGGGTGAAGGGCATCCACCTCGCCCTTGGGCCGTTCATCGCGCCTGACGAGAGGCACGGGGCCGCAGAAGGGGAGAAGGCCCTCGCCATGGTCAAGGAGAAGATCAGGAGCGGCGAGTGGGTTCTCATGAGCACCATGATAGATTTCGTGGGCCAGGACTACACGACTCTCGAGACGATCCGCAAGACGGGCGGCATAGTGCCCGACGCGACGTGGGAGGAGAACAAGCGCCTTGTCGCGAAGGGCGCGAAACTCACGCGCGAGCTCGGGTGCGATCTCATGTCGGGCCACGCAGGCTTCCTCGACGAGTCCGACCCTGTCGCCCTCAAGAAGTATGTTGAGCGCGTCACGTGGATCCGCGACGAATGCCGCAAGTTCGGCGTGACTTTCATAATGGAATCTGGGCAGGAGACGGCGGCCGACCTCGCGGCGTTCATGCCGAGAGTCCCTGGCGTCGGCATAAACTTCGACCCCGCGAACATGATCCTCTACGGAAAGGGCCGGCCGATGGAGGCGCTCGGGCTTCTCTATCCGTGGATCAGGCAGATCCACGTCAAGGACGCAGTGGAGACGAAGGTGCCCGGGACATGGGGCGAGGAAGTCGTATGGGGCACGGGCGAAGTAGGCGGCCAGGCTTTTATCGACAGGCTTGAGGCCCTTGGCTACAAGGGCAACTACGTTGTGGAGAGGGAAGGCGGGAACGACCGGCCCGGCGACATCAACAAGGCCATCGAGAGGATTCGGGAATGAACAAGCTCAAGGCGATCATACTTGGCGCCGGCTATCGCGGCCGCGCCTACGCCGAGTACGCGGCCGCCCATCCCGACCAGCTTGAGATCGTCGGCGTCGCGGATCCCGAGAGGGCCGAGTCAATTCCGGCGCCGAGGTACTGGCGCGACTGGCGCGATTGCCTTGAAGACAAGCCCGAAGCCGACATCGTGATGGTGACGATGCCAGACAGCCTCCACCACGATCCCGCGATCATGGCGCTGGAGGCGGGCTACCACCTTCTTCTGGAAAAGCCGATATCGCCGACAGAGCGCGAGTGCCGTGAAGTGATCGACTGCGCGCTCAAGAACAAGAGGCTCGTCATAATCGGGCACGTACTGCGCTACACGGCTTACTTCGCCCACATCAAGGCCCTCGTGGATTCCGGCGAGCTCGGCGAGATAGTCTCCATCGCCCACCAGGAATCGGCCGGCTTCTGGAAGGTCGCCCATTCCTACGTGCGCGGCAACTGGGCGAACTCGAAAAAGAGCTCGCCGATAATACTTGCCAAGTGCTCGCACGACTTCGACCTCTTCGTGTGGTGGATGGGGCGCAGAAAATGCCGCAAGGTGACTTCGTTTGGCTCGATCAAGCTCTTCAACCGCGCGAACATGCCCGAGGGCGCGGCCCGCATGTGCATCGACTGCCCTCCGAGGATAGAAAAGCGCTGCGTGTGGAGCGCGCGCAACATGTACGTCGACCACGACGAGCTCAAATACCTCTTCGCCGACCACTCCGACGAGGCGATGCAGCGCCTCATATCCGAGACGGAATACGGCAAATGCGTCTATCAGAGCGACAACGACGTGCCGGACCACCAGGTCGTCACCATGGAGTTCGAGGGCGGGGCTACCGTGAGCCATGTCATGACCGGCTTCACCGAGCGCAATATCCGCACGACCCGCATAGCCCTCACGCGCGGCGAGATCATTGGCGACGGCGAGACCTTGAGCATCTGCCGCTTCGACGGCAATTCCGTAGAGACGGGCGTCCCCACCAACTTCCGCATACCGAACCGTTCGCGCCACGGCGGCGGCGACTTCAATCTCGTCTCGGAGATGATAAGGATACTCCGGCGCAACGACCCGGAGGAGATCCGGGAGACGACGGCCGAGGCTCTCCAGAGCCACCTCATCTGCTTTGCCGCGGAAAAGAGCCGTCTTGCGGGCGGTCAGGTCGTCGAGATCAATTGACAGGGCGACGCCCGTTTTGATATACTACCGCAATCACGTGCCCCGGGCGATTAGCTCAGTTGGTTAGAGCATTACCTTCACACGGTAGGGGTCACTGGTCCGAGTCCAGTATCGCCCACCACGGATTTGCGGGGCTTTCACCTTGCGGTGGCGTCGGCGTTCCAGTCCGAGAACCTGCGCTTGCCGCCGGAACGCGTCTCTGCGCGGTAGAGGCGGCTTTCCGAGGCGAGGATTGAATCTGCGTCGGATTGCGAAACCTTGCGGCTTAGCGCCGTCTTTACGAGGCGGGATATGTTTGCGTGGGAAGTCTTGAGGGCGCTTTCGGCGAACGGCCCTTGAGCCCCCTCGGGTTTCACCCAGAGGAACGCCGAGGCCGAGGCCGGATAGCCGTCGACCGACGGCGAGAGGTCAAGGCCGTGGTCAGACGTCACGATGATGAAAGCCCTGTCGTAGATTCCCCTCGCGCGGTAGGCGTCCATCAGTTCGCCAAGCTGCGAGAGCTTTTCGCGTGCAACGGCGGGGAAGTCGCTTTCCCAAGGAGGGTGGACTCCCCAGCTGTGGAAGAAGCCGAGGAACGGGCGCTCTCCCCCGGCGACCGGCTTTGCCGCGAGCGCGGGATACATCGTCTTTTCGCTCCAGAACTCGTCCCCGGAGTGACGCCCCTTGACGGCGTGGCGAATACGGGAGTAGAGGATCGGTCCCTTGAAGAAGAACGGCGAAATGCGGAAAGAAACCATGTCGAAGATGGAGAGGTACGGGACCTCCGACGACTGGCGCAGTATCGCCAGCTTGTCGCGCGAGCGCCTTTGCGCTCGCCTGACCTTCTTCTCGACAGGCAGGTTCGTGAAGCCGTATGGCATGAGGTCCGGGGAGAAGGCGACGGCCCAGCCTGCATCTGCGGCCGCCTTCACGAAGGAGTTCGATCCATACATCGTAAGCGGATACTGCGCCTGCGGCATTTTCTTTGGATCGTAGTAAAGCCCTGTCACGATCCCGGGGACGCCGCGCTTTGTGCACTCGTGCATTCCTATGTTGCGCGGATACTCAGTGAACCCCGGGAACTTCGCCGCGAGCGTGGGATTCGTGCGCAGGACGTCGGCGGCTCCGTTCCCCGGCATTGAATCGAGCACGAATACGAGTATGTTGCGGCCGCTTGAATACTTGACGTTTTCTACGACCGTCTGCTGGTTGACAAAGCCCTCCGACATTCCGTCCTTCTTGTTGCCGGCCTCGGTGCTTGCGGGTTTTCCGGCGTCGAAGAGCGCCGCCGCCGACAGCACGGCAACGGAAATCGCAACCCAGTGAAGATAAGGGTGGAGTCGTTTTGCGAAAACAGCGAACGCGCACACGATTGCGACCCAGATGGCCGCGTCGAATATGGCCCGTCCCGTGCTAGAAAGCTCCTTTACAAACCCTCCGTTCAGTTCCGGGATGCCGAAGGAGAGCGGTCCTGATTCGAGATACACGCAGATCGCCGCCGCAGTGAATATGGAAGGCAAGATGCACTTCGGCATGCGGCATACCTTGGCCGCAAACGCCGCCAATGCGGCAAGGCCCGCCGCCAGGACGAGGAAAATCGCGATTAGCTCGACGACGAGGCGCGGCGCAGATACCTGGTATATCGAACTGTTGCCGATATAGGTCTGCAGCGGCACAAACAGGGCGACTACCGCCGCGAGCGCGGCGGAAACAACAACGTCAGCATTCAAGAACTTTTTCATTGTTTTCTGATGGTCGGACCGACGAGATTTGAACTCGTGACCTTTTGCACCCCAAGCAAACGCGCTACCAGGCTGCGCTACGGTCCGACAATGACGTTCCAGATTTGGTAGCGGGGGCTGGATTTGAACCAACGACCTTCAGGTTATGAGCCTGACGAGCTACCAGGCTGCTCCACCCCGCAATCTGGGTTTTCCCTTCTGGGCGGGGCTGGCGGGAGTTGAACCCACAACCCTCAGATTCGTAGTCTGATGCTCTATCCAGTTGAGCTACAGCCCCAGGTTTGGAAAACGCGCGTATTATATCACAATCGGCCCTTTAGCGCAAGTAGGATTTTTCCTCACTTAAGGTAGGCAATCAGGCGTTGTCGGCTCCGGCCGGGCAGCTCGTCCTGCCGAACGCGCGAACTCATGAGTTCTTCGCTCTCGGGATTCTCGACGCTGACCTAAAC
>JBGUVV010000040.1:0-27936 GCA_045220525.1 Kiritimatiellia bacterium | reverse complement strand
GCGGCGCTCGCGGCGGGGTTTGACGCAGCGCGCACGAAGGCGGCTTTGACTTGGGCGAAGGCGCTCGGACGTATCCGCGCGAAGTTCGCCGACCAAAAGATTGAAGGGCGCTTTTATTCCGCGCTATATCATTCGCTTCTGAATCCGTCCGACCAGCGCATTGGCTTCTGCGATTTCGCGACTGTCTGGGACATGTACAGGACGCAGCTGCCGCTCGTCATGCTCTCGCAGCCTGAAACGGCGGACAGGATCGCCCGGTCGATGTTCGCGACATCCGAGAAGCACGGCTTTTTCCCGAACTGGTTCACTATGCTGCCACGCTACGAGCGCAGCGACAGCCAGGCGATTGCGCTTCCCGCGTATGTGATGGCCGATCTCTTCCATGCGGGCGCAGTGCGGAAGGAAGACGTTTCGCGGCTGATGCCGTTCTTTGCGCGGGAGTTTTCCGGCGTTGACCTGGCGAAATATTCCCCGACTCACATTCTCGACCTCGCTGGTGCATACGATGCGGCGGCGACTGTTGCCGCGGAGACCGGAAACGATGGCGAGGCGAAGGCATGGCGGGCGAAATCCGCCATCTGGCGGACGGCATACGATCCGCAGACGGGGCTTATGCCGAAGAGGGCGAAGTATTACGAAGGCAACGAGATGAACTATTCGTTCCGTCCCCACGTCGATATGGACGCTCGGATGGATCTCGTCGGCGGCAGGGCGAAGTTCGAGAAACTTCTGGACGACTTCTTCGCGTTCAACGACGATCTGTCTGGATGGACGATAGCCACGGATCGCATCAAGCGCCCCGGCAGGTTCGAGGGGCTCAACAACGAGTCCGACATGGATTCAATCTCGTCCTATTATTTCGTTGGCCGCCCCGACCGCGTGGCGGAGCTGCACGACCTTGTCCGCAGAGTGCGCTTCGGCGACGGCGCAGGAGGGCTGCCGGGCAACAACGACAGCGGCGCGACGAGTTCCTGGTATGTCTTGAGTTCGCTTGGCCTTGTGCCTCAGTCCGGTTCGCCGTACTGGTTTGTGACGATCCCTGCCGTGGAATCGGCGGAAGTGGACGTGCGCGGCGGCAGGCTTTTCATCAAGGTCGATCCGCGCGCGAGGGCTGCGCCGAAGTCAGCAAGGCCGTATTTCAACGGACGCGAACTTGCCGATTGGCGCATCTCGACGCGTGAGCTCGTGTCCGGCGGCGAGTTGGCGTTTAGGTATTTGCGTGGTGGAACCCTTTAGACGGCGGAAAAGACCAAGGCGAAACTCTCGGCTTGAAAGTGAGGTCACGTTTTTGATATAATATTCGTTACTTTTCAAGTCTAAAGGAGAAGAATAATCATGAAGATGACATGGCAGCCTTCCAAGATCAAGCGGAAGAGGAAAATCGGGTTTCGTGCGCGCAAGGCGACAAAGGGCGGCAGAAAGGTTCTGGCCTCCCGCCGTGCGAAGGGCCGCAAGCGCCTCACGCAGGTGTGACAGGGGCTTGAGGATGTCCACGCGGCTCCCCGGCGCGAAGTACGCTCGTGTCTTCGACCGGGGGCGTTCCGTAAAGGGGCGTCTCCTCGCCGCGTGGTATCTCTCGGCGGAAGACGCCGACCGCAAGGCCGGCGTCGTCGTTTCCAAGAAGAGCTTCCACGATGCCGTCGACCGCAACAGGGCGAAACGCCTTTTGCGCGAAGCATACCGGCTACTTGCGAAAGGCGGGGAGATGCCGGAGGCGACGGAGTGGATCTTCTCGGGCCGCGCGGCGATGAAAGGCGCCCGGTGCGCGGACGTAATGGAAGACATGCGCCTTGTCCTGCGCCGCGCCGGGCTCGGCGGCGGGCGGTCTTGAGAAGTGAAGGGCCTTCTCATACTTGCGGTGCGGGCGTATCAAGTCGTCCTGAGCCCGCTTTTCGGCGACTGCTGCAGGTTCACCCCGAGCTGTTCGCACTACATGATCGAGGCTCTTGGGGTCCACGGGGCGATGAAGGGGACTTTGCTCGGGCTGTGGAGGATTTTGCGTTGCCATCCGTTCGGGGCAAAGGGATACGACCCAGTGCCGCCGGTCGGGAAATGGAAGGTTTAACTTAGAGGTGCATAAGCAATGAACAAGACAGAGAAGATAATTTGCCTGTTGCTGGGCGCGGTTCTCGCCTGGTACATCTGGGCCGAGATGGGGCGTGCAAAGAAACGCGCCAAGGCCGCCGCGGAACAGGCGGCGATTGCCGCGACGAACGAGACGGCCGAGGCAAAGGCAGCAGTCGTGCAACCTTCGGCTTCGGAGGCCAAAGGCAGCGCGCCGCTTGACGCCGCCCCTAAGGCCCCGGCGCTTCCTTCGACACCGGAGAGGATTGTCGTCCTTGAGAACGAAGACGCCAAAGTCGAGCTTACCACATGGGGCGCGGCCGTCAAGAAGGCGACTCTCAAGAAATATGCGATGGATTGCGGAGAGGTTTCCGAATCCAACCCTGCAGTTGCCCTCGACTTCTCCGAGAGCCCGATCGGCGTGCAGATGGGTGCAGATGTCGATGCGTTCGCCGTGGAATCCGCTTCTTCCGGCAGCGCAGTGTTCGTCTGCGGAGACAAGAAGCGCACGATTCGGCTTGAGGACGGCTATCGCATCGTCTTTGAGGAATCTGGATTCGGCGGCGGGGAAGTTTCCATCGGCGAGATGCGGATGGGGGATTCCAAGAACGATCTTCTGTCCGTCGATTCGTGGGATCTCGCCCGCGACAAGCCGGGAGTCGTGCACCATTGCGAGGGCGATTCGCCATTGAAGCCGTATCTCGTAGGCGGCCTTTCGGGCGGGTGCAGCGGCTGCAGCGGAACGCAGAGCGCAGCTGGCATGGAGAAGAGCGCGCCCGCGGAATTCCTCCGCGAGCAGAAGTGGGTTGCGCTCAAGAACAGGTTCTTTGTGACGGCGTTTGTCTCTTCGACGGCAAGGAACGCGGGTTTCAAGGCGATTGTGAACCGCGATACGAAGACGTCTTCATACAGGCCGGAAAGCGTTTCTGCGTCGGTTGTCTTTGCGCCGGTTGAAGGAGACGCCCGCACGACGACTTTTTATGTCGGCCCCAAGAAGCAGTCGCTTCTCTGGGATCTCGGGATGAAGGACGTGATGGAGTTCGGCATGTGGCGGTGGCTCTGCTATCCTCTCGTCTGGGTGCTTAACTTCTTCAACAGCCTGATTCCGAACTATGGCGTTGCGATAATCCTCCTTACGATCCTCGTCCGCCTGCTCTTCTGGCCGCTCACCCGCAAGTCGACGGTTGGCATGAAGAAGATGCAGGAGCTCCAGCCGAAGATGAAGGAGATACAGGCGAAGTTCAAGGACAACCCGCAGCGGCTCCAGCAGGAGACTTGGGCGCTATACCGCGCGGAGAAGGTAAATCCCATGAGCTCGTGCCTGCCGATGCTCATTCAGATACCTGTCTTCATCGCGCTCTTTAACGTCTTGAGGTCGGCGGTCGAGCTCAGGTATGCGCCGTTCCTCTGGATAGCCGACCTCTCCGAGCCAGAGGGGCTTTTCTCGGCGTATCTGCCGTTCGGCGGGCTCAACATACTGCCTATCCTGATGGCGCTTTCGACCGGCCTCCAGAGCGCGTTCACGCCATCGACGGGCGACAAGTCGCAGCAGAGGATGATGATGGTCTTTATGCCGATCATGATGCTTGTCATGTTCTATTCGTTCCCGTCGGCGCTGTCGCTCTACTGGTTCCTCTCCAACCTCGTGTCGATCGTGCAGATGTGGTTCATCCGCCGGTCTGCCGCGAAGGAGGGCAAGGCCGGAGTGCTTGTCCCCGAGGTCATCGACCCTCCGCCTACGCGCCAGATGCGCCGCCACGGATGACTGTTTCCCACGACATCAGAAAGACTGCAATCAAATGACGCAAGAGACCAACGAATACCGCGAGCAGCGCCTCCAGTCCATGAAGACGCTGCGAGAAATGGGATATGAGCCTTACGGGCGCAAATACGGCCGCGAAGACCTCGCGGAGGTGCGCAAGGGCTTCGCCGAGGGCGCTGCCGCGAAAGTCGCAGGCAGGCTCATGACAATCCGCCGGATGGGGAAGATGAACTTCTGCACCGTCAACGACGGCACGGACCGCTTCCAGCTTATCTTTAAGCGCGACGAGCTTTCGGAGACGGCGTTCGCGGCGTTCAAGCAGCTCAACCTCGGCGACATAATCGGCGCGGAGGGGACTCTTTTCACGACCCAGAAGGGCGAGAAGTCGCTTGTCGTGAAGGAATGGACGATGCTCGCCAAGGCCCTTGAGCAGCCGCCGGAGAAGTTCCACGGCCTTGCCGACCAGGAGGAGTGCTACCGCCGCCGCTATGTCGATTTGATGACAAACGACGAGAGCCGCGAGAGGTTCTTCACCCGTTCGCGGATCATAATGGAGATAAGGAAGTATCTCTGGGACAAGGGGTTCGTCGAGGTCGAGACGCCGATTCTGCAGGATCAGGCCGGCGGAGCCGCCGCAAAGCCGTTTGTCTCTCATTTCAACGCGCTTGACAAGGACTGCGTCATGCGAATCGCGCCTGAGCTCTACCTCAAGAGGCTTCTCGTCGGCGGCATGAACAAGGTATTCGAGCTCGGCAAGGACTTCCGCAACGAGGGCATCGACAGGACCCACAACCCTGAGTTCACCGTCTGCGAGGTTTACGAGGCTTATGGCGACAGGACCTCGATGGAGGCGATAATGGAGGGGCTTCTCCCGCATCTCTGCGACACGGTTATAGGTAGCAGGGTCGTAGAATACGGTGGAGCGGGGAACGGGGAACAGGGAACGGGGAACAGGATTGCCATCGACTTCAACCCGCCATACCGCCGCGTCGCCTACCGCGACATCGTAAAGGAGTTCATGGGCGACGACTGGTTCGACGTGGCGTTCGACGAGCAGATGCGTCGCGCGAAGGCGAAGGCCGCCGAGACGGGGGTTAACCTCGAGCTCGACGGAGTCACGTCGGAGCTCATGCTCACGCACGAAGTCTATGACAAGATCATAGAGCGGACTCTCATGCAGCCCACGTTCGTGACGCGCCTTCCCCGCGAGTTCGTGCCGCTGGCAAAGGCCTGCCCCGACGACCCCTCGCTTGTGGACGTCTTCGAGTTTGTCGTAGCAGGGCGGGAGCTATGCCCTGGCTACACCGAGCAGAACGACCCGATTGAGCAGCGCAAGGCCCTTGAGAACCAGGCTGGGGAGGACGTCGAGAAGATCGACGAGGACTTCATCTCCGCGCTGGAGTGCGGGATGCCGCCGACGGGCGGTCTCGGCTTCGGGGTCGACAGGCTCGTCATGTTCCTCACCGGGTGCGACTCGATACGCGATGTCGTTCTCTTCCCGCAACTGAAAAAGGCGTAAATGGCAGACGGCGACTATGAACGGAGAAATCAACGGCTGGCTGAAATCGCGCGATTGCAGCGAATACTTCGAACTTCTCAGGTTCCCGACCGTGGCGACGGAGCCCATGCACCTGCCGGACTGCGTGCGCGCGGCGACATGGCTGAAGAAGTGGCTGAAGTCGATAGGGGCTGAGGCGGAGCTTATCCTCTCGCCCGCGTCGCCCGTTCCCGTCGTCTTCGGCGAGATCAAGGGCCGCGAGGACGCGCATACCGTTCTCATCTACGGCCACTACGACGTGCAGCCGCCGGATTCCGATTCCCTCTGGACTTCGCCTCCGTTCGAGCCGACTGTGCGCGGCGAGCGCATATACTGCCGCGGCGCAAACGACGACAAGGGGCAGTTCTTCTCGTTCCTCTGCGGGGCGAGGAGGTGGCTTGAGTCCGGCGGGGCCGGGCGGATCAACTTGAAGTTCGTCTTCGACGGCCAGGAGGAGTCCGGCTCGGGCGCGCTTTTTGGCCTCATGGACGACGTCGGCTTCAGGCGCAAGGTCGCGGCGGACGTAATGCTCGTCTCCGACACGAGTGCGGCGGCGGGGCTCAGGCCTGCGATAGTGGCGGGGCTCCGTGGCGTCAACCACTTCACGGTGCGCCTGACCGCCGCGAACAGGGATCTCCATTCCGGCGAATACGGCGGCATCGCGCCGAACGCGGCGCAGGGCATGGCGGAGCTTCTCGCCTCGCTCCACAACCTCGACGGCTCCATTGCCGTAGCGGGCTTCCGCGACGGAATAATCCCGCCGACCCACGAAGAGCTTTCTAAGGCGGAGGAGGGCGCCCAGGGCGCGCTTGGCTGCGAGGAGACCTACAGAGCCGACATAGGGACAGACCCATGCGGCGGGCAGATGGGCAAGACGATAGTCCAACGCAACTCCTTCGAGCCAACTATCGAAATCAACGGAATCCACTCGGGCTACGGCGGCCCTGGCTCGAAGACGGTCATACCCTGCGAGGCCATCGCCAAGCTTTCCACCCGCCTTGTGCCGGGCCAGAACCCACAGCGCACGTTCGACGCGATCAAGAAGCATCTCAAGGACAGGTGCCCCAAGGGGATGACCGTCTCGTTCCCGGAGGACAGCGGGCTTTCCGCGGCGATGAGGCTGCCGCTTGCATCTCCTGTATTCAGGCTTGCCGCGGATCTCCTCGCCGAGCTCGACCCGCGCGGGCCAGTCTTCCAGTGGGACGGCGCCTCGATCCCCGTCATATCGGCGCTGAAGGACGCATCAGGCGCCGCGCCGCTTCTCGTCGGGTGGGGCCAGGCCGAGGACCGCATCCACGCCCCTGACGAATCTTACTCGCTGTCGCAGTTTACTCTTTCGGGGAAGTGGGCCGAGATGATACTCGGGGCCCTTGCCTCGAACTGAAATTCGGAGCGGTATGAAAAAAGGCTACAAGTGGGCTGTCCTCGCAATGCTCAGCTGCGCGTTCTTCTTCCACCAGGCGGATCGCGCGCTTTTCGGCCTTCTCACGATTCCGATTCAGAACGACCTGCACCTCTCCGACGTGCAGATCGGCTGGATCAACACGGTCCTTTCGTGGACTCTCGCGGGAATGGCGTTTATCGCAGGGCCTGTAGGCGACCGCTTTTCGCGCAAGTGGATCATAACCATCTCGCTCATTTCGTGGTCGCTGATGACGTTCATGATGGGCTTCGTGGGCGACTGGAAGATAATGGGCGTCTTCATCCCTGCGTATTTCGTGGTCATGTTCTTTAGGTCGATAGCCACGGGCGTAGGCGAGAGCTTCTACGGGCCGTGCTATCCGCCGCTGCTCGCGCACTTCCACAGGGAGACGCGCTCGATCGCGCTTTCCATCCACCAGGGGGCGCTCTACTTCGGGCTGATGACGTCGGGCGTGCTGACGGCATGGGTGCTTGGCGTTCTCGGCACGTGGCGCCATGTGTTCATGGCCTTTGGCGCGGCTGGCTTCGCGCTCGGAGTGTTCTTCATATGGGGGCTTAAGGACGTTTCGGCGGCGAACGAGCCCAAGGGGAAGCGCGAATCGCCTCTGGCCGGCGTCGCGTATTTCTTCAGGAAGCCTTCCGCGATATGCGCGATGGCGGGGTTTGTGGCGATAGTGTTCGCGAACAACGCGTATCTGTTCTGGGCGCCGAAGTTCATGTCCGTCAAGTTCGGGACTTCCGTTGGCGAGGCAGGGACGGCCACGATGTTATGGCACCACCTCTGCGCTTTTCTTGCGATCCTATTGGGTGGCGTCGTGACTGACCATTTCGTGAAGCGTTTTCCGCGCTTCCGCCTCGGCTTCCAGATATGCGCCATGCTATGCGGGGCTCCGTGCCTTGCTATGATAGGCCTCGGCTCGACGGCTTCGTTCATGGTTGCGATGACGGCGGCCTACGGCGTCTTCCGCGGTTTCTTCGAGGTCAACACCCACGCTTCGCTTTTCGACGTGGTCCCGCCCGAGTACCGCTCGACGTCCGTCGGGATATTCACGCTCGTCGCGTTTCTCTTCGGCGGCCTTTCCGGCGTCGTGATGGGGACGCTCTCGCAGCGCTACGGCGTGCGAGGCTTCGAGCTTGGCTTCGTGATCATGGGTCTCTCTTATCTCGCTGGCGCGGTTTCGATGATGTACAGCTTCTTCCGCTCCTTCCGCCGCGACCGCATCGTGGAGAGCTGATGGGGACGAGGCTACAAGCCTTCAAGCTTGCACGTCTGTCTGTCACGCCATAATGATGCACTTGACTTGCGAAGACTCAATATAGTATAATTCGAATCACAAACGTCTGTGTGGCAAACGGCTGTGTGGCAAACGAGCGTTTGTCAACTTGAAGAAAAGGAGTTGGTGTCATGGATTTCTGTGGAAGGCTGGAAGAATTGCGGGAGCTCGCGAAGATCCGCGAGAGGTCGCGCGGATGCGCACAGTTCACCGTGGTAACAGGGCGACGTCGTGTCGGAAAGACCGAGCTGATAGAAAAGGCGTTTAACGACGGCGAAACGCCTTATCTGTACTTCCTTGTCACGCAGCGATCCGAGAAAGACCTGTGCGCGATTCTCCAGGAAGAGGCGAACAAGGTCGTCTCCCCTCCCATACTCGGTACGGCAGAGCGCTTTTCGCAGCTGTTCGAGGCGATAATGGCATATTCTGCCAGCAAGCCGCTGACGCTTGTCATAGACGAGTTTCAGGAGTTCGACAAGATAGACAGGGGGATTTTCGGAGAGATGCAGGGCGTCTGGGACAGACTGCACAAGAAATCCAAGCTCAACCTTGTAGTATGCGGAAGCGTAAACAGGCTGATGACAAAGATATTCTTCGACGATTCCCAGCCGCTGTATGGGCGAAACACGGGTAAGTTGAACATAGCTCCGTTTCCCGTCTCGCTGCTAAAGAGCGTTATCGCGAAGCATAATGCGAGCCATTCCCGGCGCGATCTTCTTGCCCTTTGGACCTTGACAGGGGGAATTGCGAGGTATGTCGAGCTGTTCGTTGATTCTAAGGCTCTGACGCGAAAGAAGATGCTGGACAATGTTTTCTCCCTTAGCTCGTCGTACATTGACGAAGGAAGGGTCATACTCAGCGAGGAGTTTGGCAAGGAATACGGGGTGTATTTTTCTATCCTTTCCGCCATATCAGCCGAGCGGACGTCGTTTGCGGAGATAAAGAACATCGTTGGGGCGGACATAGGCGGGCAATTGACGAAGCTTGAAGCTACATACGCATTCATCTCGAAGAAGCAGCCTGTGTTCGACAAGGCGACAAACAAAAACTGCCTGTACCAGATCGACGACTGCTTCGTCAGGTTCTGGTTCAGGTTCGTGTACAAGTACATGCATCTGATAGAGCAGAAGAAACTGCGTCTGCTGGAGGACGTTGTGGAGCGGGATCTTGACGCCTTTTCAGGTTTTGCCCTTGAGCAGTATTTCAAGGCGAAGTTCCTTGAAGACGGAAAGTACACTCGCATCGGCTCGTGGTGGGACAGAAAGGGCGAAAACGAGATAGATTTAGTGTGCGAAAACGAATTCTCAGGTGCGCTGGACTTCTACGAGGTGAAGCTGGACGCGCGCCGATACGACGATACGGAACTGAGGGCCAAGGTGGCTGCGTTTTTCAGAAAGCATCCCGAAATGATGCGTAGCGGCTATGGCGTCCACGGCATTTCCCTGTCGGACATGTAGGCGACGAGACCAGATGGTGCCCGTCGGCTCGCGACAGGCTCAATTCATCTAAATCGGGCTTGGAAATATAGATTTAGAGATATTGAAGTGGTCATATTGACTAAATCTCCGAAGTGTGGTGTCATTTAGTGCGTTTGAAAGATGTGAGGGCAATGATGATAGGCAGAAAGAAGGAACTCGGCGTGATACGTGACTGCGTTGAGGCGGACATGGGAGGGTCTTGCGTTCGAGCGAGTCTGCCTTCAGCATTCGCGGCAAATCAAGGCTGCACTTGGAATATCCGGGGTCGAGACAAGTGAGTCGGCGTGGCGGTGCGCATCGCGTGATCCAGACGTTAGGGGGCGCAAATCGACCTTGTGATCAAGCGCGGCGATAGGGTCGTGAACCTTTGCGAAATGAAGTTTGCGTCGGAGAAGTTTGGGATAGACGCAGAATATGCATCGCGATTACGGGAGAAAGTCGGTGCGTTCAGGCGCGAGACTGGCATGCGCGGCAACTGCCATCTCACGTTTGTGACAACATACGGGCTACGTAGGAACGCCTATAGTGGTATTGTCCAGTCCGAAGTGACGCTCGACGATCTTTTCCGGGAATGAAATACAGGCCATAACTGCATGGCCAATTCTGCCGCGCGGCGGTGACCTGTTGACCCTCGCCGCAGCAGTCATCATAGAGTGACATTTGACTATATCTCATTTCTACGCGCGATATAGTCAAATGTCATTGCTAAAACATAGTGACTATTGACTATATCTAAGGAATATGATATTATTCTCGCGTTAAGTTTAATAGGATAGGGGGAGTCGTTATGGTCGGGCGTAAAAACGAGATTAAAATGCTGAGGAACGCTGCAGAAAGCAAGTGTTCTGAATTTGTTGCAGTTTATGGGCGTCGTCGTGTTGGCAAGACGTTTCTTGTCCGAGAAACATTTAATTCTAATTTCACATTCCAGCATTCTGGCGTGGCGAACTCTGGTACTAAGATTCAGCTTGAACGCTTTCGCCGTTCCCTTGTCGAAAGCGGACACGCCAAATGTCCAGTTTTGAAAACGTGGTTTCAGGCCTTTGACGAGCTTAAGTCGGTTGTTGCGTCGTCCAGCGCAGGGAAAAAGATTTTGTTCATTGACGAGATGCCGTGGATGGACAAGCCGAATGCTAATTTTATCCCGGCGCTTGAAAACTTCTGGAACGCATGGGCGTCGGCGCGAAAGGATGTCGTGCTTATCGTCTGCGGCTCCGCGACCTCATGGATGCTAAACAAGGTCATACATGGCCGTGGCGGGCTCCACAACCGAGTCACGGTCAGGATTCCTCTGCGCCCGTTCAGTCTTTCCGAGTGCGAGGTGCTTGCTGAGTCCATGGGGCTTGAGGCTACTAGATACCAGCTTGTGCAGTACTACATGGCGCTTGGCGGAGTTCCCTACTACTGGAACTATCTTCAAAGCGGCCTGAGCGTAGCGCAGAACATGGACATGTTGTTCTTCGCCGGCGACGACAGGCTTGAAGGCGAGTTTGCGGAACTGTTTGCGTCGTTGTTCTCGAAGGACGCTCCATACGTTCGCATCGTCGAGGCGCTTTGCTCGCGGCGCATGGGGCTTGTGCGCGAAGAGATAGCGCAGGCGACAGGACTTTCCAATTCTGGAACGCTTACCAGATATCTGAGCGAGCTAGAACAGTGCGGATTCGTCCGCAAGTACCGGATGGGAGGGCGGCGCGTTCGTGACGCGATATATCAGCTTGTAGACAACTTTTCGCTTTTCCATTTCAGGTTCGTGCGCGAGAATGCGGATGGAGATCCGCTGTTCTGGTCGAGTTCGGTGGACAAGCCAGTGCTGCTGTCTTGGCAGGGGTTGTCCTTTGAACTTGTTTGCCTTGAGCACGTCGAGCAGATCAAGCGAGCGCTTCAGATAGGCGGCGTGCATTCTTTGAATTACGCTTGGAGGTGCGAACGCCCCCAGGACGATGCCGAGAGAGGTGCGCAAATTGACCTCGTCATCGACCGTGACGACGGCATTGTCAACCTTTGCGAAATGAAGTTCGCCGCAAAGGAATACGCCATCACAGCAGATGACGATGCCTCTATGAGAAACAAGCGCACTGCGTTCAAGCGCGAGACGAAATCCCGCAAGGCGGTTCATTTCACGTACGTGACGTCGTTCGGGCTTGCGAAGAACCGCTATGCGGGCGAAGTCCAGTCCGAAGTGACGCTCGACGATCTCTTTAGGGAATGAACGACATACGGCGAAATAATCTCTTGTCTGAAATCTGACGTTTCTTTTGTTTGTAATAATATTTCTTTGTCCACGCTGACCGCGAGGCGAAACGGCTTGGAATCGAGCTTTGCATCGCGAACTGCAGCTGGTGGACGAGTTCCGCCGGGCCGTGGATTACGCCGGAGCTGTCGATGAAGTACGTCGAGTGCTCAATTGTGGAGGTGAAGGGCGGCTCGCGCTTTGAGGTCGCGCTGCCGCATCCCGCCGAGACGAACGGCTTCTACTTGGACATCGCAGTGCTCGCAATGCCAACGCCCGCCACTGGCAGACCCGTCCTTCGCGACATGTCCGACTTCGACTTGCAGGTCTTCCGTAAGCGCGGCAGTGACCGCTCCTTGTCTCGGGGCTGCTTGGCCCCGTGCGCATCGAGCGACAATAGCAAAAAGGCTGGCTATTTGGCGTGATTTTTGGTGCGGTAATCTCGCATGGGAACGCCGAAGCGCTTCTTGAATACGGCCTTTGCGTGGTTTACGCTACCGAAGCCGCATTCCCTTATCATCCGGGAAATGGGCACCTTTGACCTGCGAAGCATGGACGCAAGCGCGGCGAGCCGTTTCTCCAGTATCTGCTTTCCGACGGTCGTGTTCCCGGTTTCGCGGAAGCGGAGGTCGAGCAACGTCCGCGAAACTCCAAGATATGCGGCAACGTCATTGGGGCCGATTCCTTTTGTCGCATTCTCGGATATGAATTTCATCGCACGTTCGAGCAGGCATGCGGCTGGCGCCGGCGGACGGGTGGATTCGCGCTCGACAATCCGCTTGACAGAACCGCAGCAGATTGTGCGAGAGATTCTGCCTTTGCGGGCCGACATCATCTTCCGCAGAAGGTCCATGGCGGCGCGTCCTTCGTTCTCGGTGTCGAATTCGATGCTGGAGAGCTGCGGAGATATGGACGTGCAGTAGAACTCGTCGTTGTCCACGCCAAGGAGCACAATTTGGGACGGGATGCGAATCTTCGCTCTTCTTGCGGCGCTTGCCACCTCGGCCGCGACGGCATCCCATGCGCAGAACACGGCGGCGGGCTTCGGCAGCTCTTTCAGCCATTCGCCGATGTCCTTGGCGCCGGCGACGCCGTACGTGAACGCCAGGCATTCATGGCCTTTTCGTTTTAGGCGAAGGGCAAAGGCGCGCCCGCGCTTGGCGGACCATTCCTTTTCTGCATATGTCGGTAGGAAGCCGAAAGACCTGAACTTGCCGATGGACATGAAGTAGTCCGCCGCCTTAAAGCCGATTTCGCCGTCGTCCGTCCGGATGTGTCCGAGGTTGGACGGATGCTCCCTTATGCGCCAGTCGTTCAGAAGCACGACGGGCTTTTCGTCCGCAAGCGCTTTCTGGATCGTATCGACGTTGGCGGACGAGTCGGCGATGACCGCCGACGCCGTCTCCGCGAGTCGCATGAAGCCGTCGTCGTCGCTGGCTATGTTTATGGAGCAGTTGTCCCTGTCCCTGATTCCCTTCAGGATTCCCGCGAGGATGTTGCGGCCAGTCGATGTTTCCAGCCTGAGGCGTATGACTACGTTCTTTTGCATCGATAGGGGATTATAGCATAATTTGGCATTGTCCGTAAACTGACGTTTTTGTCGATTGAAATCGTTCGCCTTCCCGTTGATTTCGGGCGGGGGATATGCGATAATGTACACCTATCTGCAATTCAACAGGAAGCACACGACTTCAATGACCATCATTTACCTTACTTGCGGCGACGCCATGTCGCGGCATACCGCAGCCAGTTTGACCGCTGCCGCCTTGACCTGGGGCCCACAGGATGCGGCGCTAGTTCAGTGATAGTCCGCACACGGAGATTATTCAATTTGCGCGATTGCAACTTTAGGAATGGTTGTCAAAAGGCTCCCCTGTCAGGGAACTTTTTGGATTAGAAATTGCCATTGACTCGCATCGACTTAAAATGATATACTTTACCACGTCAAGACGAAAAGCACCCTTGCAAGGGAACTATTTGACATGGCACAATATGATCAGATTTGCGAGCAGGCCATAGGAAACTATGGTCTCGTTACGACAGCCGAGGCGGAAGCGCTCGGTGTGCGCCGAAAGGATATCGCCGAATGGGTCAAGCTTGGTCGCCTGACCCGGCTTGGGCATGGTGTCTATCGGATCGAACACTATCTTCCAACGGAGTATGACCGCTATGCGGAAGCGGTTGCGTTAGTCGGGAAGGATGCTGCACTATGGGGAGAGTGCGTTCTTGCCATGCATAATCTGGCGATGGTCAATCCTTTGCGGGTGCAGGTCGCTACTGGTCGCAGGGTGCGCAAGGTTTTGCCAAAATGGATTGAACTCGTAAAGAAACCAGATAATGCAGAAGAGGACGTTTTTGAGGGCATCAGATGCCAGAATCTCGCCAAAGTCATTCTTGACTGCCGAGGAAAGTTAATGACCGAGCGCTTGCGCGGTGCGATAGACGATGCGTCACGCAGGGGGCTGCTCAGGAGCAGCGAGGTTGAAATGCTCAACAGGGAGGTAGGAAGATGAAACGTCCAAATACATGCGTCAATCTCATCAAGGCCATAAATCAGATTGACAAGAGCGGAGACCCAGTGAGGCTTTCTCGTGCGATGGCGAATGTAGTAGTCGGGCAGATACTCCCCGATGGCGTAGTAAAGGGAGGAAGTTCCTTGATGTTCAGATATGGCGGCGAACTTACCCGTTACACTCGTGACATGGATACTGCGAGAGTAATGGACCTAGTGGACTACAAGCAGAAACTCGAAGATGCATTGAGGGTCGGGTGGAATGGTTTTACTGGAATCCTGGCCGATGTGCCGCCTCCAAAGCCGAAGAATGTCCCAGAGTCCTATGTTATGATTCCGTTTGACATCAAGTTGAGTTATTGCGGGCGGTCCTGGCAGACGATTCGAATAGAAATCGGACACAACGAGATTGGAGATGCTGATGAATACGAGGAGTTTTTGCCAGCTGAGATAGCTGAGGCATTTGAGGCATTGTCTTTCCCGCGCCCAGCCGCATTGCGGGTAATGAAGCTTACGTATCAGATGGCTCAGAAACTTCATGCCGTGTCAGAACCTGGTAGTGAGCGTGCGCATGACCTGATAGATCTTCAGCTTATGGTGCGGCATTCGGAACTAGACCTCTCCGAAGTGAGGAAGACATGTGTGAGACTGTTCAACTACAGGCGGAAGCATACGTGGGCTCCAGAGATAGTTGCTGGGGAAAGTTGGCGGAAGACATACGAAGATGCGTATGCGACAATTGCAGATGCGTCATTTTTGCTTTCATCTGTAGATGATGCCGTTGCGTGGGCTAACGATTTGATTGCCAAGATCGACAAGGCCTGAATGGGCCTTCCGCGGAGCCAGACATCCAAATTTATATTTCCTTACGAGTACCACAACAATAAATTTGTGCTCCACGCCGAATATCTGTTGTCTGTAAACTGACGTTTTTATTGTTTGCAATCGTTCATATTCCCGTTGATTTCAAGCGGGGGATATGCGATAATACGCATCATTTATTGCCAAAGGATCGATGATGATTGTCATGAAAGTTCGCAATGGAATGCATCGCGTGTCGTTTGTCGTGTTGACGGCATGCGCTTCGCTGATGGCATCTGGTGCGGTGGACGCCGAAATCAGGCTTGAAAAGCCGGCCATGCGGTGGCTGTGGGGCGGATTCGGCTTCCACAACTCGGAAGCCACTATGACGCCGATAATGACGGAAGAGTTCCGCGATCAGCGGGTGCTTAAATCGTTCCGCGAAATCTCGCCGACCTTCTCACGCCTCTTCGCCGGCTATGCCGACTGGACAAAGGAGGCTATGGAACGCTTCGCCAACTACTACGACGCGACGTTTCGGGGTGCGGACACGACGCTTTACCTCGTGCCGGGACGAATGATGGCAATCACGAAGGACTTTGACTCCGCTGCGTACGCCGAGGATGTCGCAACTCGTTTGGAGTATTTGATCAAGGTGCGCAAGTGCACCAAGATTCGCTATTACACGGCATCGAACGAGCTTTCTGTCGGGTCGACAGGAGCATGGTTCAAGACGCATTGGGATATGTATGTGACGGTGATGGATGCTTTGTACTGTGCTTTCCGGCGGCATGGTCTCGATGTCGGGTTGATGACCTCCGATGCCTCTGGATATGGAAGCCTTGAGACGCTTGACTGGTCAATCCGCGACCTAAACGAAGTGACCGATACGTACTGCTGGCACATCTACTCGTACAGCCGTCCCGAGGGCAAAAAAGGGCGTCTCGCGCCTGGGGCCCCTGAATTCTACGGCGAACTCTACGAAGCGCTCACGAACTATGTCCGCCGGTGCATTGCAAAGGACAAGCGCCTGTCGCTCGGCGAATGGGGGGTCTCTGCCAAGAAAGACTGGAATGGCTGGCAGAGAATGCGCAATGACGGCGGCTCGGGGTTCAACCATCCTGGCATGGTTGCGAACCTTGCGGCCATGACGCGGGTGGAGATGGGTCTTTGCGCGATGAACGCTGGGTGCGTCAACGCGGCAAGCTGGACATTTTGTGATTATCCCGATCCATTTTTTCGAGAAGATGGAGATACGGAGGAAGAGAAGGCGCGTTATGATGTGGCACGCTTCTCGGGCTTTGGCGTGGACGTACGCTACAACAAATGGGGACTGTTCCGATGGGATGACGAGAACTACGATTACTCGTCCTATCCCGACCTCTACACGATGGGCTATCTCGCGAAGTTGTTCAGAAAGGGTGCGCGCGTGCTGCAGGCTTCGTCGAACGACGCAACATTGCGCATCGGCGCCGTTACGAACCCCGACGGCTCCTGTTCGATCGCTGTCATCAACTGGGGCGAAAAGAAGCGTGCGCGAATCACGAGCGAGCATCCGATAGCCAAGCCGTTGCGCCGCTACGTGTACGAAAGCGCCAATCCACCGTTCAACGAGTTCAACGACCTTCAGCCTGTTTCCGGTACGGTCGTCGCCGACAATGGGATGATAGCAGTTGAATTGCCGGAAAAGTCGATAACGTTCCTCACTACGGACTACCAGGACCGTACCCCGTCACGCATCGACGGGGTGCATCTGGAGAAGGATGGCTTCTTGGCATGGACAGCAACGAAAGATCCTTGCCATGTGTACTACCGCGTATATCGCGACGGCAGGCAGATCGCCTCAACTGTGGCGACGTCGCTCAAGATCGGCGATGCAAAAGGATCTTATGCCGTGACAGGCGTTGATCGCTGGGGCAACGAAGGTAGCCATTTGACACCGTGAACTCGATGCCATGAACAAAAAAGAGAGGATGGATGGGAAAGTTAGTGTTCTCTGCATGTTTGTATGCATGGTGGCGGCGCTTTGCACGTCGGCCGACGTCTGCAAGGTAAGGATGCTGCCGAACGAGCATTGGTGGGGCGTGTGCAACAGCTTCGGCACGAATATGCCGTTCACCGCCGAGACGCGTGATTTCAATGCCGATCTCTTCGCGTGGAACTACGGCGGACAGCCCGCGTCGCTCCTTCTCTCCGACCAGGGCCGCGCCGTCTGGTGTCCTGAGCAGACGCGCGTATCCATCAATGGCGGCGTGATTGCAATGGAGTCCGACGGCGCGGACGTGACGGTTGAGCAGGGCGGCGCGAACTTGCGCGAGGCGTACTTGCATGCGTCGGCGCGGCACTTCCCGCCGTCCGGCAAGATGCCCGACCCTCTCTTCTTCTCCGTCCCGCAGTACAACACGTGGATGGAGCTTACGTACAACCAGAACGAAAAGGACATCATTGCTTACGCACAGTCGATGCTCGACAACGGTCTTCCGCCGGGCGTTCTCATGATCGACGACACTTGGCAGGAGAACTACGGCGTGTGGGAATTCGCCCCTCGCAAGTTCTCCGATCCGAAAGGGATGTGCGAGAAGCTGCACAAGATGGGGTTCAAGGTGCTCCTCTGGGTCATTCCGTTCGTTTCGCTAGATTCGCAGCCGTACCGCGACCTCACGAATCACGGACGCACATACACACCAGGGAAGGGCGGCTTCATACTCGACGCGAATACAGGCGCACCTGTTCACGTCAGCTGGTGGAACGGATATTCCGCGCTTCTCGACCTCACAGATCCCGTCGGCGACAGGTGGTTCCGTTCGCAGCTCGACCATCTTTGCACGGACTATGGTGTTGACGGCTTCAAGTTTGACGGCGGACATTTCCAGTATTATCCGGCAACAAATCGCATAGTCCATGCGAAGGGCGCGTCGGGTGCGCGGCAGAACCATGCGTACGCTGTCTATGGAGAGGATTATCCGACAAGCGAGCATCGCTGCGTTTGGGGCATGGCGGGTCGTCCGGTCATGGTGCGCCTGCCCGACAAGGGGAATACATGGCCGGAGGTACGTAGGCTCGTCCCTGACATGCTTGCGGCGGGGCTTCTCGGCTATCCGTTCATCTGTCCTGACATGATTGGCGGCGGGTCCTGGACGGCTTATTTGCCCGGCTCCAAGACGCCGTACGACAAGGAGCTTTTCATCCGCAGCGCACAGGTTCACGCACTGTGCCCGATGATGCAGTTCTCCGTGTCGCCGTGGCGGCTCATGAAGGACGATCCAGACGGACAACGCATCATCCGCGACCTTGTGGCTCTAAGGCAGAAATTCGCGCCGCGATTTGTCGAGCTTGCGCGGCGTGCAGGCGAGACCGGCGAACCGATGATGCGCTCGATGGAATACGCCTACCCGCGCATGGGCTACGCGGCGATACGCGATCAGTTTCTAATGGGCGACGACTTGCTTGTCGCGCCAGTCCTGGAGAAGGGCGCAAAGTCTCGCCGTATTGTCATTCCACCGGGACGCTGGTGCGGCGACGACGGTAAGGATGTCGAAGGTCCGGTGACGATTGAAGTCCAGACGCCGCTTGAGCGGTTACCGTATTTTGTCAAAGAAAGTTAAAACAAAGAAAGGAAAACAAGAGATGACAATGCTACGCAAAATCGAATCGGCGCTTGCAGCCGTGCTGCTTGCGATTACGGCATCGGCGGCTGCGCCATGGTCGGATACTCCTGTCACCTGCCACTGGATTGGCTCGGAGTATGGCGGGCGCAGCGGAAGCTATGACTATGCCGAGTGGACCAATGCCGCTAACTGGGCGGAAGGGATTGTGCCTGGGCGATTTGAGAAGGATGGTGCAACTGTTGGATGCGAGGGCTGTACTGCGGTATTCGACCGTGACTGCTCATATTCAACAGTTGGATTGAGTGGATTCCATTCTATCAGCAATGTCATAGTATCCGGGGCGAGTGTGCCCATGATCAGATTTGGCCAAACTACAAGTTCAGTTTTTTATTTCGAGCGACACGGTGGTGTCTTCGTCGCATCGGATGTTGCAACTGCACCTCAGTTCAGAGGGCCGTTAAAATATCGGAGAGGGGCGGAGAATACGGTGACAACGCTCTATTTCGAGAACAATTCGTCAACACAACTCACGATAGGTGGATTCAAGGGTCCTGACACGGCATTCGGTTCGAATGCCGGGGATGTGACGCTTGTCATGAGGGGAACTGGTGTAATCACTTGTAATGGGAGCCATGACCGATCCAAGTATGCTTTGCGCATTCTTCTTGAGATGAGCGGCGGCAAGTTTATCCAGGCGTACACTACAATCATTGACAAAATCGCGGTAGAAGCCAATAAGGGCCGACAGCATTTTGAGATTTCGTCGGGGAAAACAGTGACCAGCCCTACCACCATTGCTGTTCCTGTATCAGCGCAGTCCGATCTCATTATCGACGGAGATGGAACTTATGCCATTAATGCTACTGCCGATTCAGCTGCATTTGCCATCGCGTCCGGAAATACTCTCACTATCGATTGTAGCGTTACTCGTCCTGAAGGTAAAAAATTCCAAATTGGACATGGGACATATAGTGGTGGAACAGTAGTCCTTGCAGCCGGACGCTCGTTCAATACTCCTGTCGACTTCTACAGTGGCACATTGCAGCTCGCTGACGGTGAGACGTTTAGTCATGCACTTTCAATCATGAACGATCATGCCTCCCGGAAGGGCACGATTTCTGGCGGACGCGAAATTGAGGCGAAGATTACTGGTGGCGTTGCGGGCGTTGGGCATGCCCTTACACTGACAAACCGCCTTGCCATCGCGTGCGACATTACGGCCACGACAACGGTTGCCGCCGATGCCGAAATTTCGTTCCGCAAAGCGGATGAAGCCGCAACGACTTCGTTCACGGTTTCGTCTCTTACGCTGGCAGGCAACAAGACCGTACCCGTAGAAGACGGCGTCACCGCGACAGTCGCTGCCATCAACAATAATGGATATACGCTTGATATCCGACCTTCTGGCTCTGGCAAAGTGCTGTTCACCGGACTCTCCGCCGGACGCGCACCAGAGTGGCTGACGCTGAACGGCGCTCACGGAAAGATCGCTGCGGACGGAGAATTGCTTCCGCCTGGAGGCATGCTTCTTATCTATCGGTAGGATGTTGCCATGAAGATTGTTGCATTGATGCTCGCAGCGTTTTGCGGGGTGTCCGCCTTGGCCGATGCGCTGCCTGTAGATTGGGGGAAGGAACGCAAGAAGGTTGTCGCGTTCGGTTGGGAATGGAAGGTGATGTCTCCGGCACGCCTCCTCGAATACGCCAATCAGATTGACGCGACTGGGATCGACGGAATCTCGCTCTACATTACGGCCAAGGGGGCGGACGGGAAGGCTCGTTGGTCGTCGTCGATAATTGACGGTGACGAGTTTACCGATGGTATCCTAGCCGATCAAGTCGATGTGCTTCGCAAGGCGACTGCCCACAAGGGGCTTCGCGAAAGCTTCATTCGTACGCTCGGCGCGCCGAAGGTGCGCGTCGACTGGAAGGATGACGTGCACTGGGCGCGCGTTGCACGGTCGATGGGGGCGCTCGCGAAGTTCGCGAAGGCGACGGGAGTGCGAGGTTTCATCGTCGATCCAGAGGACTACCACAAGCAGAACCAGTTCGAGGCTCGTCCCAACGACGAACCATACGACCTGCTTGCGCCGCTTGCGCGTCGGCGGGCGCGGGAAATTTTCTCGGCGGTGTTCCGTGAATATCCCGACATTGCGGTGCTGGGCTACTGGCTCTTTTCGTGGCATCCGCAGCATGTCAATTCCGAGAACCCGATGATGAGCGCCCGAACCGCCGGTGACCTTTGGCCGGCTTTCATAAACGGCATTCTTGACGTTATGCCGTCCGGCGCGAAACTGATCGACGGTGACGAATGGGTGTACAATGCCGAGGCGGCGAAGAATGAGTTCATGATATCAGGCCTTGCGCAGCGCAACGCCGTCATGGGTCTTGTCGCGCCGGAGAATCGCGCGAAGTTCCGCGCACAGGCATATCCGGGATTTGGCCTCTATCTCGATTCCTACGTGATGTCGCCGACAAACAAGAACGGCAAGGTCAACAAATTCTACTTTGGTCCGGACAATGGTTCGCGACTCGGACATTTTGAGCGCAACCTTTCCGAGGCGCTGGACAGTGCCGGCGAATATGTCTGGCTGTGGTGCGAGAAGAAGACATGGGTGAAGTGGGGTGATGATGTCGCGATGGGCTGGGGAGTCGATCGCCAAACGTGGGAGGAGTGCCTGCCAGGGCTGACGCGGACGATCAGGGCCTGCTCCGATCCCGAAGCTTTTCTTGCGGAGGATTGCCGCGCGATGATAGGCGAAGGGAAAATTGTGAACATCGCCACGAACGACTATGTCGCGGCGTCGCACTTTGCCCTGCATGGCCAGCATGACAAGAAGGACGAAGCAGAAAAGGGCCCTGGTTATTTCCATGTCATCGATCCGACGGCAAAGCCGGGCGAACACTACGTGGTCGCCGTGTCCGGCACAGGGGAAGGGTTGGGGGCGATAGTCCATTGGCAGCAGCGCAAGGACGGTGGCTGGTGGCGGTGGCGCATACCAGGCCACGGGCTTGCGCTGAAGAAGGGCGAAGACGGACGCTATCGCGCAAAGGCCGTGGTGCGTGTCCCGGAGGGCACCGACTGCCTTGCGCTACAGCTGAAACTTCATCCGCCCAAAGACCAGGAATGTGCGTTCGATAGAGTCTTCGTAGGTCGCGTGACATATTGAAATGAGTCGGCATATAGTTGCTATCATGTCGACGCGCATAGGATAATAAAGTGAAGCAGGGAACCGAATGACAGTTGGCTTATTTTCCGATTCAAAATGCACGGTCGCCGAAGGACCGCGCTGGAACGGCGCGGAACGTACTCTCTATTGGGTCGATATCACGGAGGGCGCGGTGCTGCGTCAACGTGTGGACGAGGCGGCGCACGGATTCGAGCGGTTTGTGCCTGGGCTCGGCAAAATTGGCGCGGTGGAGTTCGCGCCGGATGGACGGTTGTTGCTTTTTACTGAGCGGTGCGAAGTCTATGTTTCCGACTTCGGTGGCGACCCTGAATTGAGACGGACACTTCCAGGGCATGGAGATACGCGGTTCAACGATGTGATCGATGTTGGCGGCGGAGTGTTCTTCTGTGGCGTCGCGCCGATTCGTCCGTCCGTGCGCGGCGAATTGTGGCGGCTCGACGCGCGGACGGGTGAGTTCGCGTGCGTAGAGTCCGCGACGAATGGGATGCCGAACGGCATGGGACTCTCGCCTGACCGCAAGACGTTCTACTTTGTTGTCAGCGACGAAAAGGCGCTTTATGCCTACGACTTTGACGATGCGGAGAAGTCTGTTGCGAACCGGCGCATAGTCTGCCGTGATTTTGCCGCGCCTGGTGTTCCCGACGGGATGTGCGTGGATCATGGCGATGGCTCGCTTTACGTCGCCGTATGGGATGGACATCGGCTGGAGCATCGTTCGCCAGACGGATCATTGCTGGATGTTGTCGATTTTCCGATGGCGAAGGTGACGAGCGCATGTGTCGCGAATGGTAACATTTATGTCACTACCGGCAACCTGCCGCGGAACGATGCAGAGTATGCCGCGACTAAGGCCGGAGGAGTTTTTGTCTTGCGAAAGGAGTAATCATGGGACGTTTTGACGGGAAAGTTGTCCTCGTCACTGGCGGTGCGAGGAACACGGGTCTGGAAATAGTCGACCTCTTCCTCTCCGAAGGGGCGAAGGTCTATTTCTGCACGCGGGCGGAAGAGTCGCTCAGGGGCGGAATCGCCGAGCTTGAACGGCGCGGGCGGATGGGCTTTCGCGGCATCTTGTGCAGCGTAGCCGACCCTAAGACCGTGGACGCCATGCTGGACGAGATTGCAAAAGAGTCTGGGCGGCTTGATGTCGTAGTCTCGAACGCGGCGAACTTCGGCATCGGGCAGGGAACGTCGCTTGAGACGACGAACGGCCAGTTCCAGTCCGTTCTGGACGTGAACGTCCTTGGCGGATTTCACATCGTGCAGTCTGCCTGCAACAGGTTCTTCATGAAGCAGGAGCGGGACTCGTACACGAACCAGCGCGGCGTCGTGGTGTTTGTCGGCTCCAACTCATCGGAGCGCGTCAGCCGCAACCGCGTGTCGTATGTCGCGTCAAAAGGCGCAATGGATTCGATGATGAAGGCTCTCGCCGTCGATCTCGGGCCGCATGGAATCCGCGTGAACATGGTCGCGCCAGGGTACATCTGGACCGACCGCTGGCAGTGGCTTTCTGACGAGATAAAGGCGACGCGGCGGGCGAACGTCCCGACCGGCATGGAGGCGACGGGGCGCGACGTAGCCGAGGCGGTTGCCTTCTTTGCGTCCGACGCGGCGCGGGCTTGCCAGGGCGCGCGGCTCGTTATGGACGGCGGGGCGACCGTTCAGATGTATCCGCCGTCATGCGAGGACGACACTTCAAAGATGAGGGAGCGGTGATATGAAACTTGGCATTGCGATGCATCCAGAAAAATGGAGCGACCGTCATCTCGCGATGGCGCGGCAGCTTGGATGCGAGACGGTTATCGCGTGGGTTCCGTTTGGCGCGGGCGACGGCGTATGGCATGCCGAGGACTTCGAAAGAATATTCCTCCAGGCCAAGAAGCATGGCCTTGTGTTGGAGGGGATCGAGAACTTCCATCCGCAGCACATCGACCACGTTGTTCTCGACGAGCTTGGCAAGGACGAGCAGATGGCGAATCTCGTAAAGACCGTTACGAACGCGGGAGAGGTCGGCATCAAGTGCTTCGGCTACAACTTCAGCTGTTGCGGAGTGCAGGGATACTACTCCGAAGTCAACAACGGCGACGGACGCGGCGCGGCGGCAATCAAGAAGTTCGACGAGGAAAGGGTTGACCATTCGCCGCTTCCTTCGCGGCGGTTCTGGTTCAATACCGAGATCGAGCGCAGGAGCGCGGTCGACGTTCTGCCGCCAACGACGCCGGAGCAGCATTGGGCGCGGCTAAAGTATTTCCTCGGGAACCTGTGCCCTGTCGCCGAGAAGCACGGGATGAAGCTCTGCGCCCATCCAGACGATCCGCCGATTGAGTACCTGAAGGGCACGTTCCGTCCGCTGACTTCCGTTGAGGGAATGCGCAAGCTTCTTGCTCTTGTAGATTCTCCGGCAAACTGCCTCGAGTTCTGCCAGGGCACGATTTCGACAATGCGGGGAATCGACATCTATGCAGCCATCGAGGAGTTTGCCTCGTCTGGCAGGATAGGATATGTCCATTTTCGCAATACGTCTGGAACGTTGCCGCGCTACAGCGAGGTGTTCATCGACGACGGCTATGTCGACATGAAGAAGGCGATGTCGATCTACGAGAAGTGCGGCTTTGGCGGCACGATCATCCCCGACCACACGCCGCGACTCGACGCGGCGGACTGGTGGGAGACGGGCATGGCATTCTCCCTCGGCTACATGCGCGGCATTATGCCATCGTGATGAACTACGCTTCCTGGATTCTGCGGGGACACCATAGTCGAACATGAGTGGGGGTAGACGGAAGATCGCGTTGGGATGCTATACCGACGCAGCCCATCCGTCTGTCCTTTGCCGTGAAGTATCGGTCTTCCGATTTCTTTCCTGCGGCGTGTTCAGGATAGACAGATAATCAGGAGCCGATTAACGGCAAACTGGGCACGAAAAGTGTATGCCATTGGATTTCGTGCCCGAATTGGCATATAGGATTTTTGGCGTGGCGGAGTTTTCGTGACGAAAATTTCGCCATGAGTGTCGGCGTTATGATATAATACACTGCATGAAACAGAAAAACCCTTTCCTGACGGCCGGATATGCGGGCGAAGAGTACTTCTGCGACCGTAAGAAGGAGACGTCCAGATTGCTCGCTGCGTTCGAGAACGACCGCAACGTCACGCTTATTGCGCCGCGCCGCTACGGCAAGACAGGTCTTATCAAGAATGCGCTGGCGAAGATGCCGTCGGAATTCACGGGCATCTACCTCGACATCTTTTCCGTGGAGGACCTTGCCTCTTTCGCTTCCATGTTCGCGTCGGCTGTGGTCGGGACGCTTGATTCGCCGGCGGAAAAAACGCTTTCCGCCGTCGCGCGGTTCTTCAAAAGCTGCCGTCCCACGATAACGCCGCAAGAGGACGGGCTGCCGCGTTTTTCGTTTGACATCGCCCCGTCTGCCGCCAAGGCGACGCTCGACGATGCCTTCGCCTACCTGAAGGCGAAGGAGCGCCGCGCCGTAATCGCCATCGACGAGTTCCAGCAAATCGCCGAGTTCCCGGAGAAGGGCGTGGAGGCGCTTCTCAGAAGCCATGTGCAGTTTGTTCCGTGGGTGCGGTTTGTATTTGCGGGATCGCGGCACCACGTTATGAGCGAGATGTTCGGGTCGGCGAAACGCCCGTTCTACCAGTCGACGGAGATACTTTCCCTTGGAACCATCGACCCTGACGAATACTGCAAGTTCGCCACAAGGCATTTTGCGGCGCGGAAGGATCGGGTGGATCCCGAGGTGTTCCGTTCGCTCTACGTCCGGTTCGGTGGCATCACATGGTATGTACAGGCCGTATTGAACAAGGTCTGGGAGTCTGGAAAGGGTCTTGTGGACGTTTCGCAGATAGATGATGCCGTTGAATTGTTGGTGGAGAGCGGCAGTATCGTGTTTCACGACCTTTTCCGAAGTCAGAACGAGGCATCGAGGGCTTTGCTGCGCGCAGTAGCGGCAGATGGGTGCGTGACGGAGCCGACTTCAGGCGAGTTTCTTTCGCGGCATGGTTTCAAGTCTCATTCGACTGTGCGCTCCGCCCTGGCCGATTTAATCAACAACGACCTTCTCTATCGGTCTGACAGCGGGTATGTCGTCTATGATCGACTCTTTGGCATTTGGATAAGGAGCAATGTCAAATGAAGCGTTGGCGCGTCATAATCGCCAGCCTTGCCCTCGCCGTCGGTGCGGCGGCTGCGGCTGCGCAGACTGTCTGGAGATTCGAAGTGACGGATGGGGACGGCAAGCAAGGTGGATATGCCGTCGGGAAGTCTGCGAATAAGACCCCGAAAACCGGCGACACGACGGTTTTGACTCTTCCCGGCGGGGAGAAGATGGTGCTGCCGGGTGAACTCGTTTTCGTCGGTAAAAAAATGCTATAATTTATCAGTTGCATCGATAAGGACAAGTGTCCCTTTTTTCGGCTGGCTTCGTATATAGCGACAGAAGGGGGCGATGGTCGTCTCCGGTAAAGACAAAAGGAGCATCAGGATGAAGAAGTTGGTTGTTGTGGCAATGGCTGCCGCTGCACTCGCCGCCGCGGCGATGCCGACGGAGGAGGAGTTCGCCAAGGCGAGCAAGGACGTGCAGGCGGCGCTCAAGACGCAGATCGCCTCATGGCAGAGGGGAGAGATCGCGGACGGCGACCTTGCGGCGCTCATGCTCATGAACGCCGACAAGTTCAAGGACGAGGCGCGGCACTACGCATGTCTCCAGGCGGCGTTCGCGGCTGCGGTTCGCGCCGGGGACGCGGTGCTTGCGGCGAAGGCGCTGACACGTATGAAATCGGAGGTCTCCGGGTTCTCCTCCGATCACGAGAGGCAGGTAATCGACAAGGCCATCGCCAAGGCCAAGATGAAAAACGCGGCGGATTTCAGGCGCCTCATCAAGCGCAAGGTTGCGTCGGTGTGCAGCTCAGCAGCGGAGATCGACATGGTCGAGCGCATGAAGAGGATCGAGATTCCGGTGCTGGACTTCAAGCCTCCGATGACCCTGCCAGAGGTTGTTGGATATTTCCGCAAGCAAAGCATCGCGCATGGCGACCCCACCAAGCCCAAGGGCTCGCGCGGCATTTCGTTTCTGCTGAAGGGCAACCTCGCGGGAAGGGCGGTGCCGAAGATACGTGCGACGAACATTTCTCTCTATGACGCCCTTGATCTTGTCTGCCAGGCGACAGACACCTGCTTCTCGTTCAGTGAAGTCGGCGAAGTGATTGTAGTGATTGAGTCTACCCGTGACGAAGACCTGGAGAGCGGCAAGGGCACTCACGACATCGTCCACTTCAGGCCGCCGGTTCCGCGCGCAGATGCTGAAATCGGGCTCGTCGGGCGCATGAAGAGAATCATGATTCCCTCCGTTTCCTTCAAGCCCCCGGCAACGGTTGCGGATGCAATCGAATTTTTCCGCAAGCAGAGCGTCGAGCACGACGACCCCACGCTGCCTGCCGGCAAGCGTGGAATGACCTTTATCTTGAAGACAGGAGACGACGGCAGCCTGGCGAAAACGGCTCTCCCGAAGATTTCCGCCAAGGAAATTTCTCTCTACAATATCTTCAATCTCGTCTGCGAGGCGACGGGGCTCAAGTACAGCTTCGGAAAGAATCAGGAAATTGTGGTCGAACAGATGAAGTGACGGAGGAATCGAAAAGCACATGGAGCTATCCGCAGACGTCCGTGACGCTTCTGCGGACGCTCCGCGAAGCCCAAAGCGGCGTCGACGACGTCGCCTGGGCTCGTTTCGTCGATTTGTACGGTCCGGTCGTGCACCACCTCGTCCGGCTCCTCTCGCCGGGGATATCCGACGCGGATACCGACGACGCGGTGCAGGATGTCTTCGTGAAGCTTGCTGACATTCTGCGCTCCGGCGCATACGACCCAGCGAAGAGCAAGTTCCGCACGTATCTCTCCACTCTCACGAGGCGGCTTCTCATCGACCGCTACAGGGCTGCCGCGGCGCGGCACGATGGAGAGCATGCGGACATCGCCGAAATGGAGGACCTTGCGTCCGGCGACGATCCCGGCGAGCTTGTCGACGCGAAGTGGCGCGTCGCC
>JBGUVV010000039.1:0-3331 GCA_045220525.1 Kiritimatiellia bacterium | reverse complement strand
TGCCGCGTTTCTCGGCATGAGCGAGGGCGACTTCATAGAGCGCGAGGCCGAAGTCGCCCCCGACCGCAAGAGCCTCATGCTCAAAAGCCGTCCGGACGGGTCGTGCGTCTATCTTTCCGCCGGCAATCTCTGTCTCATCAATCCGGTCAAGCCAGACAAGTGCCGAACCTTTCCCTTCGAGTGGGTCAATCCTGATTCTGCGTCCGTCTGCCCCGCACTTTGCCGTTCATGCTCGTAAGCGCCAAAATGCATAGACATTCGTTGCTTGCCATCTTTTTTTTGGTATAATATTGCCATGAAACGGAAAGTCATCCTAATCGCCGCGCTTGCGGCGGGGCTTGTCGCGGCGGTTCTGACCCGCATTTATCTCGCGGCAAAAGACGCAGAGGTGCGCGACCTCAAGGCCGCGATAACGGCGCGCTACGGAACGATAGACGTCCTCTGCTTCAAGCACGACACCCCATCCGGCACGGCCATATCCAAGGCCGACATCGGCTACAAGACCGTCCCCGCCGTAGGCATGAGGGGACAGGCCCTGGAGCCTGAGCACTTTGGCGACGTCGTCGGCCGCAAGACGCTCATACCCCACAAGAAGGGCGACGTCCTCTTCTGGTCCGACGTGGAGGGCGGCGACCCCTCGGCGAGCGGGCTTTCTGCCGACATAAAGAAGACGATGAGGGCCGTGTCGATAAATTGCACGGGCGCGGCGAGCGTATCTTCCATGGTAAGGCCGAACGACCATGTCGACGTCATCGGCACGTTTGACTTCAACGAGAAGACGTCCGGGAAGAAGAGCCTCGTTACGTGCACGATCCTCCAGAACGTGCTTGTCCTGGCCACGGGCGCCGATACGGCGAAATCCGCCAGGAGAAACCTTGGCATGGGAGGCGGCTACACCACCGTCACCCTTGAGGTCACGCCGCGCGAAGCGGAAATGCTGGCGTTCGCGGAGCAGATAAAGGGCAGGCTCGTTCTCTCTCTGCGCAACCGAAACGACACCTCCTTCGAGAAGGAGCTCCCGAAAGTCGATTTCGAGAAGATACGCAGCGAGATCGAGGAGCTGAACATCAAGCGCCAGCACGAAAAGCTGACCTCGGGCCATTGACATGCATCTCACCACCTTAGTCGGCGGCCGCAGGGAGACTCGCGAGCTTGAAAACGGCACGTACATAATCGGGCGCGCCGATTCGTGCAGGATATGCTTCGCGGCGCCCGACGTCTCGGAGCGCCACGCCATATTGACGGTGCGCGACGGCAAGGCGATACTCGAGGACCTCCACAGCGCCAACGGGACGTTTGTGAACGGCGAGGCGATAGACCGGGCCGTCGTCCTCGACAGCGGAATGGTCGTGCAGATAGGCGAGAGCATGCTTCGGGTTAGCGACGACGAGCCGCAGGAGCCCGACGACGAGCCTGCGCAGGAGGAGGCGGCCGCTCCGGCGCCTGTCGCCGCGGAGGAGCCCCAGCCTCCGGCGGATCCATACCGCGAGCTCAGGCGCAGCGTGCAGGAGCAGATCCAGCGCGAGCTCCTAAAGCGCATGGACATGAAGAAGCTCACCGTCCAGGGGGTGGACCGCGAGGGGCTTGAGGAGAGCGCGAGGGAAAAGATACACGCGATAGTCGACGAGGTCATTGCGCGCGGTCGCCTGCCGGAGGAGATAGACCCCGTCCGGCTGGAGGACGACGTATTCAACGAAGCCCTGCGGCTCGGGCCTCTTGAGGAGCTTCTTGCGGACGATTCCGTAACGGAGATAATGGTGAACGGACCCGGGAAGGTCTATGTCGAGCGGAACGGAAAGCTCACGCTCTCCGACTGCCAGTTCACGGACGACGCGGCGGTCCAGGCCGTCATCGAGCGCATCATCGCGCCGCTCGGCAGGCGTTGCGACGAATCGCAGCCATATGTCGACGCCCGCCTTTCCGACGGCAGCCGCGTGAACGCGATCATCGCGCCGCTTTCCCTCTCTGGGCCCACGATCACCATAAGGAAGTTTGCGAAAAAGGCGCTTTCGCCCGAAGACTTCATCCGCTTCGGAACGTGGACGCACAACGTGGCCGAGTTCATGCGCCTTTGCGTCATTCTTCGGAAGAACATAATCGTCGCCGGAGGGACGGGCTCCGGCAAGACGACGCTCCTGAACCTCCTTTCCGGCTACATTCCGCACAACGAGCGAATCGTGACGATAGAGGACGCGGCGGAATTGCGCCTCCAGCAGCCGCATGTCGTCCGCCTTGAGGCGAGGCCCGCGAACATAGAGGGGAAGGGGGCGGTCCCCATACGCGACCTCGTGAAGAACAGCCTCAGAATGCGCCCCGACCGCATAATCGTAGGCGAATGCCGCGGCGGCGAGGCGCTGGACATGCTCCAGGCCATGAACACCGGCCATGACGGGTCGCTCACCACCGTGCACGCGAACTCCCCGCGCGACGTCATATCGCGCCTTGAGACGATGGTGCTCATGAGCGGGATGGACCTCCCGAGCAGGGCGATACGCGAGCAGATCGCGAGCGCCGTTGACATAATAATCCACGAGTCGCGCCTTTCAGACGGCAGCCGAAAGGTGATTGCGGTCTCCGAGGTGACTGGGCTTGAGGGCAACCAGATCGTCATGCAGGACATTTTCTCGTTCGTCCAGTCCGGGCTCGACGCAGAGGGGCGCATCATGGGCCGCATCGTGCCGACGGGCGCCATCCCGACGTGGTTCGACCAGCTTCCCGGGCGCGGGCTTTCGTGCGATCCGAGGATGTTCGACCCCGATTCCGACGTCGACGTCACTGTTTCATTCGCCCGTCAGGGCGGTGGAGGCTCAAGCTCGTGATGCCGTGGCTCATAGCCGCGCTCTTTGCCGTCTCCATCGGAGGAGTCGTCTGGTACTGCCTTTCCGGCCTCAAGATAAAGAGCGGCTGGCAGAACGGGACGAGCCCGCTTGCGAAATGGCTCGACGCACGTCGCCGCGACAAGTTCAACATGCAGCTTCCAGAGGCCCTTGCCACGATGTCGAACGCCCTGCGCGCGGGGTTTTCGATCTCCCAGGCGTTTGACTCCGTGGTAGAGCAGGGCGAGTCGCCGATGAGCGAGGAGTTCGAGATACTCCAGCGCCAGCTAAGGATAGGCATGAGCTTCGAGGACGCCCTCGACTCCATGTCGGCGCGCGTCGGCTCGGAGGACCTTACGCTCGTAACGACCGCCATCCTCATTTCAAGGAAGACGGGCGGCAACGTGACGGAAATCTTCGACAAGATCTCGGAGACAATCCGGGGGCGCATGAAGATAGAGCGCAAGGTGAAGACGCTCACCGCCCAGGGCAGGATGCAGGGGCTTATAGTCTCA
>JBGUVV010000038.1:0-4405 GCA_045220525.1 Kiritimatiellia bacterium | reverse complement strand
AGGCGCAACGAGGTCCGAAGCGTACGAGATCGAGCGAGCAGCCCCGACGCGGAGCAATGCAGATCGGGCGACACCCGCGACTGAGCGCGAGTCGGCGCGTTCGACGAGACGAACCTCTCGCCCGAAGCAGGTGGATCGGGCGACACCCGCGACTGAGCGCGAGTCGAGCGGGTCATGCGGAAGTCTTTGTCGATTGGGCGTTGCGGTATTCAATGGGCGGCATCTTCATCGCCTCCTTGAAGAAGCGCGTGAAGTAGGCGGCAGAGGCAAAGCCGGTGCGCTTTGCGATTTCCTGAATCGGTAGGTCGGTGTTGGCGATGAGGTTCTTCGCAGTGCGAAGCCTCTCGTCAAGCTGGAACTGCAGCGGCGACATCCCGGTCTCAGCGACGAATCGGTGCCGGAATGCATCGTAGGACATCCCAAGCGACGTCGCAAGCGCCTTGAAGTCCATAACTTCTGCGTAGTGTTGCGCAATTTCGTATCGTGCGTTGCGGATCATCGCGGTGCTTGTCGGCAAGGTTGCGTTATCGAACTCGCCGTCGGCAAGATGGCCAAGAAGCGACATCAAGTCTCCGACGGTGGAGAAGGGCTTCATCTCTCCGTATTTGAAGACCCTTGCAATGAACCTCATCGCGGCATATTTGAACTCCTTTGCCTTGTCAATCGTCTTGACGGCGCATCCCTCGGCCTTGAAGATGCTGCGGACTATCGTCTCCGCGCTCTTTCCGTTGAAACCGATCCAGAGCGTCCCCCATCCTGTCCTGTCGTCCGGCTTGCAGCGGTGCCATTCCCCAGGGGCGAGCACAAACAGGCTTCCGCTTTCAAGCGGAACAGGCTTCCCGCGCTCGAATTCCACTACGCCTTTGCCTGAAAAAACGAGGCCGAGCTGGTATTCTGCAAGCCGCCGCCCTGTTTCCCATGTGTAGTAGTAGCCGTCTGGATGTTGCTTGATGGGATAGTCTGCGCCAAGCGATGTCTGTTGCCAGCCTACGTCGCAGAGATAAAGACCCCATTTCTTGGTGTCATTTCCCGCAGGAAGGTATTTGAATCTGGTGCTCATGGAGGGAAGTGTATCAAACCTCGCCAAAATGTGCAAGTCGCCAATAATTCATATTGAGATAACTCTGGTGGTTTGGCTATAATACATAGATATTCAATCCAGAAAGGTCAATTGTTGCGTCCGAAAATAGATTATAGGTGGCTGATGCTGGCGTTTTTGAGCGTCACGTATCTTCTTGAACAAGGTACGCGGCAGGTTTACAACGCCACGCTTCCACAAATACGCCTTGATTTCTTGCAGCAAGGCGTTACCGATGCACAACTCGGCATGGTCGGAACGGTCTTTGGCGCAGTCTTCGGCCTCTCCATACTTTTCTCTGGATTCGCGGCGGATTTTCTTGGCCGTAAGCGCGTCGTTGTCGTCGGCACGTTCTTGTTTTCGCTCGGGGTGCTGATGACCGGCTTTTCATCTGGAATTTTGGCTCTTATCGCCTTTTACGGCGTCATGAACGCAATTGGCCAGTGCTGTGTCGCGCCGCCGTGCTTCTCCATGATTTGCCAGCATTTCGAGAAGAATAGATGCATGGCAATGGGAATCTTCAGTTCGTGCAACTACCTTGGCGTCATCGTGTGCAGTGTTCTTTCCGGCGTCATCGGCGGGCTTGGCTCCGGCGTATGGCGGTGGGCGTTCTGGGGTTTTGGCGCGTTCGGCGTGATGTGGGCCCTGGGCTTGCAGAAGGTACTGCGGCGCGACGAGCCGCAAACGGCCGCCGCTCCCGCGCAGGATCGTCCACGGTTCCGCGACGCTTTTGCGACGTTCGTCGGAAAGCCCACTGCCGTTCTCCTCGTGCTCGCGTTTGGAATGCTCATCTATGCCAATCTTGGAATCTATCTTTGGACGCCGACGTTCCTCATGCGGACGTTCGATGGCCTGACGCTGGCCGAGGCTGCCTTCCATGCCGTGTTCTGGTCGAGCGTGGGTTCGATGTCGGGGCTCTTTATTACGGCGCGCGTGACAGACCGTCTTGTCGTTCGCCGTCCTACCGCCCGTTTCGACATGACGATTGTCGGCATGGCGCTTTGCGCCTTGACAGTGCTTGGCCTTGCCGCCGCGCCGACATTGGTTGGCTGCTGCCTTGGGCTTTTTGCCTTTGGCTTCGCGCGGGGCGTTCTTGAATGCACTGTGTATCCGGCGATGTTCGACGTAATCGTTCCGCAGTTCCGCGCCGCATGCACCGGCATGGCCGGATGCTGGGCGTTTCTCTTTGGGTCTATGGCCCCGTTCGCGCTTGGCTGGCTGGGCGAGAGGTTCTCGCTGCGAACTGGCATTGCGACGTTGACGGTGTTTGAGGTGATTGGCGTCGTGCTGTTGGTCATTGCGCGAACGAAGTTTCTTCTTAAAGACATGAAGGCATTGAAATGAAAAGCATATTGTTTACGGCAAAGAACAAAGCCGAGCTCGTTGAAGAGCCGATGCCCGTCGCCGCGTCTGGCGAGGTTGTGGTGAGGCTCGTTCGCAGCTGCATTTCAAGCGGCACTGAACGCGCGAACGTTTCTGGCGTTCCCGATGGTGCTACGGGAATCTTTGGCGACGAGAACGACCTGCGCGTGACATTCCCGCGCAGGGGCGGCTACTCGTCGTCGGGCGTGGTGGAGTCCGTAGGCGAGGGCGTCGCAAGCGTCAGGCCCGGTGACAGGGTTGCGATGAGCTGGTCGTGGCACAAGGAATACATGAACCTTCCCGAGAATCAGGTTTACCGCATTCCGGAGAATGTATCCTTTCAAGATGCCGCGTTCTCCCATATCGCCACGTTCCCCGCGGCGGCGATTCGGAAGTGCCGCCTTGAATTCGGCGAATCTGCCATTGTCATGGGGCAGGGTGTGTTGGGGCAGCTCGCCGTGAAACTGCTGAAGGCCGCCGGTGCAACGCCCGTCATCGCGGCAGATCCCGTCGCAGAGAAACGCCGCGAGGCGCTTGCCCTTGGCGCGGATTTCGCGTTTGACCCGCTTGCGCCAGATTTTGCCGCGCAGGTCAAGGCTGTCACTGAATCAGATCGCAAGACGCACATGGGGCGCAAGTCTGGCGCCGGCGCCAATGTCGCAATCGAGGTTACGGGCAATGGCGCGGCACTCAATACCGTCCTTGACGCCGTGGCGCCATTTGCCCGTGTTGCGCTTCTCGGCTGCACAAGAGACTCGAACTTCACCATCAACTACTACCGCAAGGTCCATGCGCAGGGCGTGTCCCTCATAGGCGCGCATACGATGGCGCGGCCCGATGCGGAATCATCGAACGGCTGGTGGACGACGAGGGACGACGCGAAGACGTTTTTGAAGATGCTGGCGTTTGGGCGGATTTCGCTTGATGGTTTTGTTGCAGAGGTGCATTCACCGGCGGAATGCGGCGAGGTGTATTCTCGGCTCTGTGTCGGCGGGGCGTTCCCCGTCGTGCAATTCGATTGGACGAGGTTGGAAGGATGAAGCGGCCTCTGAGGACATTGTTCTACGGGCTCACCCACGAACATGCCGAAGGCAAGTTCGCGACCCTGCGCCGCATGTCCGACACGTTCGAGATCGTCGGCGTCGTCGATGACCGTCCTCGCGTGTCTAAGTATTACGTCGATGAGCAGCTTGAACCCAAGGGCTGCCCAATCGTGTCCGAAGGCGAGGCGTTTGAGATCCCTGACATCGAAGCCGCATTCATCGAAACGACGAACGGGGACTTGATGCGCGCAGCGGCCGAGTGCGCGGGGCGCGGCATTCCGATGCATTGCGACAAGCCATGCGGCGAGACGATGGAATCTTACGCCTCAATTGTCGAGACATGCCGCGCCAAGAACATCCCGATGCAGATTGGCTACATGTACCGTGCGAACCCGGCAGTCCAGTTCGCGTGGCGTGCGGTTCAGGAAGGGTGGCTCGGCGATATCGTGTTCGTTGAGGCTGACATGAACCACGACTACGGGAAGGACGGCTATGCGGATTACATTTCGTCGTTTCCCGGCGGCATTCTGTACAACCTCGGCTGCCACCTTGTGGATATGGTCGCGCCGATGCTGGATGGCCTGCCTGTTCGCGTGACGGCGGACATCGCCGATGCGCCGGGCGATCCCGCCGGTTCGCGGACGCGCGGAGCTGCGTTCCTTGAATGGCCATCGGCGGATGTCTTAATACGTACGAGTTCGCACGCGCCTGGCGGGTTGCCATGCCGCCGTCTGCGTGTCGATGGCACGAACGGAACGATCGATCTCTGTCCGATAGAGCGCTTCGACGGCGAGAATCTCAAGCTGAAAATGACGCTTGCAAGCCCTGCGGGCGGCTATGCAGCTGGATTCCACGAACTCGATTTCGGCGTCCAGACTGACAGATATGCCGACCAGCTCCGCGAGTTAGCGCAGATCATCAG
>JBGUVV010000037.1:0-3039 GCA_045220525.1 Kiritimatiellia bacterium | reverse complement strand
GACGATTTCGAACGCGGCGGTTTCGGGGACATTCCGGCGCACGTATGAAGTCCGCTCGCGGCACATCGACCCGGCTTGGAATCTCGTCAAAGTGACGCGGCGCGGCCCTGGCGTTTCCAACGAGAACGTCTCGTTCAAGCTCGTCGAATTTGGATTCGGCGTGAAGATATGGTAGTTGCGACGGCACTCTTGTCCCCCTGTCTCGCGGCATAGGTTACGCCGATGCAAAGAGGCTTGAAATGCGATAAGTTGCAGAAAACGCGAGGTAGCCCGCGAAAAATGAAGCCAGAATGGGGTCTCACCCCAATTTTCATCACTTCCCTCTAGAGAGTGGCGGGGGATGGGGGGCGCGTGTAGTGCCGCCTGATGCCGGTGCTGCTGGAGAGGCGCGGGGTGGGAGGGGAGACGCGAGGGGCGCAGAACCCTTGAAAAATGGGCCTTTCGCGGGGTCTGTCCCCAAGTTTCCCCAAGTTTCAGGCCGTGTAGAAATGTAGAGGGTGTAGAGCTTCTACATTTTCTACACTTCTAAACGGCTAAGGATCTTTGCGCCTTCGCGACGAAGCATTGCAGCTTGAAACGTCTATCGACAGCGAGTTTTGTGCAAGCTCAGAACAGCGATCTAAATCTCGGTTTTTGAGGTAGATTTAGACCGGTTTTCGGATTTTGTGCAGTTCTCCGCCATGTCGCTTGTCTAAATGTGATATTTTTGATATCATATAGACGACTTTGTGAAGGGAGGATTTATGGTTGGTAGATTGAAGGAAAAAGAAGTATTGCTTGATGCTTTGGCATCTGGCTATTCGGAATTTGTTGCTGTATATGGGCGTCGCAGAGTTGGAAAGACATTTCTTATAAGGGAAACTTTCAACTATAAATTCACCTTTCAACATTCAGGCATAAAGAATGGAGGGAAAAGCCTGCAGCTTGCGCGCTTTAGAAAATCGCTTGTAACACATGGATTGTCAGACTGCCCTGTTCTGAAAGACTGGTTTGACGCTTTTGATGCACTTCGCAATCTAATTGATCGGTCTACAGACAGCCGCAAGGTCGTATTCATAGATGAAATGCCGTGGATGGGGCGCAAGGACAAGGTGTTTGTTTCTGCCGTGGAGGATTTCTGGAATGGGTGGGCTTCGGCGCGAAAGGACATCTTGTTCATTGTTTGCGGCTCCGCAACATCATGGATTCTCGACAAGATAGTCCACAATCGCGACGGACTTCACAATCGCGTCACGTATCGTATACCGCTTAGACCTTTTACCCTGCATGAGTGTGAACTATATGCCGAATCCAGGGGGCTTGAGTTTACTCGTGCCCAGGTTGCGGAATGCTACATGGTGCTGGGCGGCATTCCCCATTACTGGCATTATCTCCAACGGGGTCTGAGCGTAGCCCAGAACATAGACGACATTTTCTTTGCTGGCGATGACAAGCTTGAAAATGAATTTGACGAACTTTATTCGTCGCTATTCTCCGCGCCACAGCCGTACATCAATATCATAACTGCGCTAGGCAAAAAGAAGTCTGGCATGACCCGCGAAGAACTTTCGCAGACCGCCAAAGTCGCCAATAACGGTGCGTTGACTCGTCGGCTGAAAGAACTTGAGCAGTGCGGGTTCGTGCGTTCGTTTACCGAAATCGGCAAGAAGAAAAAGGGCGCGGTTCACCAGCTGATAGACAACTTTACGCTTTTCCACTTCAGGTTCGCAGCCGAAAATGCACATGGCGACAGGCATTTCTGGTCGGAAATGATCGACTCGCACATTCATTCTACATGGATAGGCCTTGCTTTCGAACGACTTTGCCTGGAGCATCTCGACCAGATCAAGGAGGCCTTGCGCATCGGAGGCGTGAAGACGAACGCCCACGCATGGCGCGGGACGTCGTCGCAGATAGACCTCTTGATCGACAGGAACGACGGAATCATAAACCTGTGTGAAATGAAGTACCATGACGGACGATACCCGATCACGAAGGACGACGACGATTCGATGCGGAACAAGAAGTCCGAATTCAAGGAAGAGTCAAAAACCGGCAAGGCCGTCCATGTTACATACATAACCCCTTTCGGCGTGAAGGAAAACGCATACTCCAAGAATGTCCAGAGCGAAGTGACGCTCGACGACTTGTTCAAGGAATAAAGGCGATTCTGTCGGCAGCGTCTACAGGCCCGGCGCAACATTCTGATTTCTGCTTTGTACCACTTTTGCACCTTTGGGTCGTATGCGCTTGTCTTGTTGCGGGGTCTAGATGTAGCATGTAGTGCCGCTTGATGCCGCCGCAGCCGTGTGACCCCTGTCTCGCGGCATGGCTTATGCCATCGCAAAGAGGCTTGAAATGCGATAAGTTGCAGAAAACGCGAAACAGCCCGCGAAAAATGAAGCGACAGCGGGGTCTGTCCCCAAGTTTTCCCAAGTTTTTCCCAAAAATTCGTGAACCTCCCCGAGTGGCGTCAGGTCCTGATTATGTGACGCTGGATGGCGAGGCCGATTGCCTCGGACCTGTTCGAGACGTTAAGTCGCACGAACGTGTCGCTGAACTGCTTCTTGACGGTTATCAGCGACACTCCTATCTGGTCGGCGATCTCCTGATTAGTGAATCCGCGCGCGGCGAGTTCGAGCATCTGCAGCTGACGTTCCGTAAGCCGTGGCGTGGACGAAGCCTCATCGACGAGAGCCCGGATTTCCTTTGACAGCACCTTTTCTCCGGCGAAGACCTTACGTATCGCCTGCGGGAGGTCGCGCGTCGGGGCGTTCTTGAGAAGGACTCCTGAAGCGCCGTTCATCACGGCCATCGCAAGGTCCGCCGACGTTCCGTACGACGTGAAGACCAAGACGCGTGGATGAGTCGGAGCGCCAGCGTCCTCGTCGCCTGGTGCGCCGGACGTAATAAGCCTCGTCGCCTCCGCACCTGAAAGGCCAGGCATCATGAGATCCATGACGATGACGTCCGGCTTCAGCTCACGAGCCTTCTCGACGGCTTCTTCGCCGTTCTCTGCCTCTCCGACTACGGTCATGTCCTTTTCGCGCGAGAGAAGCG
>JBGUVV010000036.1:0-10304 GCA_045220525.1 Kiritimatiellia bacterium | reverse complement strand
CCGCCAGATCCGCCCGCGCCGCCAGTCGCAGTCACGTTCACCGTGCCGAGAACATAGAGCGTACCGCAACCTCCACCCTGGCCGCCGGGATTGCCGTTGTAGCCGCTGTAGCCGTTACGGTTATACGAACCATCGGTATCCTCCCAGGGCATCTCGGGCTCACTCCTGATCGCTCCGCCCGTGCCGCCGTTGCCGCCGATGCCCGCTCCCGCGCCGCCGCCGCCAGCGCCGCCCGTACCGCCCGTGCCGGCCTTGCCGTATTCGTCGTGCGGATCGTCGTCGTTATCTATGACCTGGGCGTCCCCGCCGTCGGTGCCGTTCCCGCCGACCGCGCCCTTGCCACCGGTCGCCTCCAGCCGGCCGCCGCCCGTGACGATCAGCGTCGAAGAAGCAGGGATCTCGATGCCTGCGCCCGCGCCCGTTGTGCCGCTCCCGTCTCCGCCCTGCACCTTCAGCGTGATTCCAGCCGGAATGTAGAGGACGGCCGTCGCATTTTCCGCCATGTAGAGCCCACTCCATCCAGGACTGCCCTTCACGGTCAGGTTGTCCTCCGTCACAGTATAGACGGTTTGGTCGTTGAGCTGCTTGCGCACCTTTGAAGAGATCTTGCCGGTCAGGGTGAAGCCAGCGAACGCAGACAAGGCCGAAAGTGAGAAGAACGCCAAGGCGAGAGTCCGTGCCCACGCCTTAACACCCACACTTCTGTCGTTTCTTTTCACAGCATCCCTCGCCTGCAAGGGTTTTGCGGAATACGTCCCCGCGCAACTACAGGTTGTTCGCGTTTCCGACCAGCGTGTTGTTGACCGACTTGAGCACGTTGGACACCATGTCGTACGCCTGATCGCGCTTCGTGGTCTGGGACTGCAGCTGAATCATCGTCTGTTGACTGAACGAGTTTTTGGAGTCCATCTCCGCCTCGAGCGCAGCGAGGAAATCCGTGGACTTCGCGTTGACCGTGCCGGTCTCGGGTATGTCCTCCACCTCCGTGTAGGTGGTCAGGAACTCGTAGTAGGTCTTTTCAACGCCCTGATACCACAGCTTCTTGGTCTTCAGGTCCACATCGCCATCCAGCACCTTCGCCTCGATCTCGGTCAAGCACTCGAGCACCTCGGTCGTAGCTTCGAGCGAATTCATGATCTCCACGATGCCGTCAACGTGCTGCCCCGAGACCGGATCGTCGTAGCCCATCTCCAGGTCGTGGGCGCGCTTCAGGCAGAGCGCCATGACGAGTCCGCCGATGGAAAGGCTCCGCAACGTCACACCGTCCGCCTCGTACACGCCATCTACGGTATAGACGTTCCCCGTCAGGTATTCGCCCGTCTCTGGGCTGGTCATCGAGAGATATATCTGGTCAACTCCTATAGCCATTTCAAACTCCTTTCACACCATCAGTCATTCAACTTTTCAACCATTCAACCTCTTTCGACTAGAAGTTCGCCGCGTTGCCGCCCTGCGACGTGCCGAGCGCGCGCACGATGTTGGAAGAGGCCGAGAACGCCACGTCGCGGCGGTTCACGAGCGTCTGCATGTCGATCATGTCGGTCTGCTGCTGCTGCGTGAGCGCGTTGGCCTTTGTCTTGAGCGCCGCAATCGCCGCCATGCGCTTCGCGTACGTGTCGATGGCATCAGGCAGCTCGTCCTTTATGCCAAGCTCCGTCTGGCAGTACGTCTTGATCGCAGCCCAGTCGCCTCCGCCGTTCGCGATCTCCTCCATGAACTCGGAGACCTTGTTGAGCTGTTCGGTCCCGCCGGCCATGCGGTTCATCTTCACGACGCTCTGCGCCTCGTACTCGGCCGCCGAGCGCATCGAGACGGCTATTACCAGCTGCCCGAGAGTGAGGTGCTGCCCGCCCTCCAGCCCGTTTGAGTACAGATAGACCTGATCGCTCCCCCGGGGGGCGTAGCGGCTCGTCGCAATCTGCTCTACGTACAGCGCCATTACATGTTCCTTATGGCATTGCTTCTGGTGTCGCCGATCTTGCTCATGAGGTCGGACGCCGTGGAGAACGCCTCGTCGCGGCGGTTGACAAGCGACTCCAGGCGCGTCATGTCCTTCTGCGCCTCGTTGTTCAGGGCGTCGATCTTGCTCTTCACCTTCTGCAGCCACTCCTCGACCTCGGCCTTCGTCATCTGCAGGTTGTCCCAGTTGAGCGATCCAAACACCGAAAGCAGTATGGCCTTGGACGACGGCTGCAGGCTGCCCTTGCGGGCGTCGCCCTTCGAGTCGCTGTCGAACTGCGCCTGGAGCTTGGTAAGGTCCGCAAGGACGTTTCCGAGGTCCTCGAGCGTCTTGTTCCTGTTTGTGATCTTCGTGGAAAGCGGCTTTACCTCGCCCTCCACCGTCGTGGCGCGGTTCTGCGATATGGCGACCATGAGGTCCTGGAAGTCGGTGTGGACGCCGTCAAGGTAGAAGTCGCCGAACCGCACTCCCCATGACTGCGACAGACTGACTTTTTCCGGTACTATTACTGCCATTTTCCACTCCTCTCTAAATCAACTAGTCTCCGATGTTTCCTATCGTCGAGCTCGCCGCCTGATTCGTCTTCTTTACGATCTTGGCGGCGTTCGAGTACGCGTTGTCGCGCTTCGAGATGTAGGACTGGAGCGTTACGATGTCCTGCTGGATGTCGTTGTCCTCCCTGTCTATCGCGTACTGCACGTTCGTCTGCGCCTTCTGCAGATTGCCGAGCGTCATCTTGTCGCCGTCCGTCCAGGTCATGTCGATCCCATACCTTGCGGCGACGGTCTTCACAGTGCCGGAGTTGGGTATCGTGATCTTGTCGCTGGACTTTGTCTTTTTGTGGACCTCGCCCATGGCCCTTGCAATGTTCGAAAGCACATCGCCGAGCTCGTCGATCTTCTTCTGCCTGGCCCTGACGACGCTAGTGTAGGCGCTTGTCGTGGTCTCGATGGCGGCGGCCTGCTTGAACGCCGCAATCGCCACGGCGTCCGCGAAGTCCTTGCCGGAATGGCCGTTTACGGTGTACTGCACTTGCCGCACACCGTAAACCGCATTGTCAGCAAGCGGCTCTTTCACTATCAATGCGCTCATCCAAATCCCTCATCTGTTTTCTCTATGGCGCATATTATACCATTTTCCGCGCACATATAGCAGCGGGAAAAATTATTTTCCGCGATGTCGCGCGGCGGGGTTCGCCCGCCGCGCGACGGATGGCTACGCCTGGATGGCGTCGCGCATCGACTGGTTCTCGGTCTGGGTCACCTGCGAGCACAACTGGACGGCCTGCTCGATCAGCCTCTGCTCCTGCTGGAACAGGTCCTTAGTCTGGTCGAGCATTTCCTCTTCCTTCTTTGCGTCGGCGCCCTGGCGCGTGGCCTCGGCGCTCCTTGTCTGCGCGAGGTTCGATGACAAGGACTGTGTGACCTGGTTGATAGACTGGTTGATGTTGTTGATGCCGATGAGCAGTCCCATCTTGCGCTCGGCGGCCCTGAACTCCGTGCGGCGCGTCGCGCGGTCGGTCGTGAGATCAACGCGGGCGCGCGCGCTCGCGATGAGATCCTTCTTGTCGGCCGGCGTCATCACGCCATCCTCGGAAAGAAGCTGCGCCTCCTTCGCGAACGCCATCTCCATCTTGGACTTTGCCGCGGCGACATCGGCCTTGAGCTGGGCCTTGTCGGCTCCGGCCGGCGGGTTTGCCTGCCGTTCGAGGGCGGTCTGGTACTGCTCCTCGTACTGCGCGGCGACGTCCTGCACGGTCTTGACGTAGTCGGCCCTGGCCTTTGACAGGTCCGTTTCAGTCGCCGTGAGCTTGTCGTTGGCGAGTCCGAGGTCGCGCTGGGCCTGGGCGACTTTCACATCCTGGTCCTCGACGGCCTTCTGCGCAGCGTCGTACTGGGCCTTTGCAGTCGCCTCCTCCGCCTTGGCTGTCTCGAGCCCGGCCTTCGCGGTTTCGAGCTCGGCCTTCGCCGTGTCGAGCTCTGCCTTGGCGTTGTTTAGCTGCTCTTCGGTCGCATTGCCGCCGTTCTTGAGCTGGTCGTAGGCAGCCTGCTTCTGGTTGACCGCCTCGGTCTTGGTCTGCACCTCCGCGGTCTTCGCTTCGACGGCCTGGAGCTTTTCGTTGTGGACGTTCTGGGCGATGTCCCTGGCCTCAACTCTGCTGGCGGCCACTTCCTTGGCCGTGTCGAGCTCCAGCGTCCTGTTGGCGACTTCCTGCTTCGCTGCGTTGTTCGCGCCAATCGCCTCGTCGAGCTTTGTCTTGAGGTTGCCGGCCGCGCCGCCCTCGAGCTGCTGGGTGAACTCCGCGGTCACCTCGTTGGAAATCTCGCCGCCGACCTTGGCCTGCGTCCGGGCGAGCTGGGCATGCGAATTCTGCGTGGAGTCCGTGTTCTGGAGCGCCTGGGAGTGCATCTTCGCCGCGTCCGCTCCGGACTGCGCCATGATCTTGTTCTGGGTGTTCGCCGTGACGCCCTGCCCGACCATAAGGCCTATCGAGGCGCCGGCGCTTATGAGACCGCACGTGACGCCGATGATCAGACCGATGTTCGCGGCGGAGCGCTGGTCGTCGGCCTGGTTCTGGATCGCCTTCTGAATCGCCAGGTTCTCGGCTGTGCGCATTTCGCGCGCCGCGTCGCGCTGCGACTGCGCGACCTCGATCATAAGCGTCAGGAGCGCATAGATGTCGAAGAGGACCTTGCCGGTGGACGTCGAGGCAACTTTCGTGGCGGCGGCCGACGCTTCGGCGTACAGCTTGGCAATCGAGTCCTTCATCTTCGAAACCTGCTCGTCGGTCAAGCCGACGTCCATTCCCTTGAGTTTGTCGACGAGTCCCTCAAGCGTGCTCTGGTCCACAGTCTCCGGTATCTCAAGGTCGTCCGGCACGCTGATGTTGAGCGTCTTGGCCTCGCCGTCCACGTTCGTGGTGATGGTGAAGTTCTGCTTGCCGTCGACCGAGTCGGCCTTCTGCACGTCGCCGAGAGAAGAGAGGAGCGTCTCCCAGTTTACCGCCCTTGTCGAAGTGTTGATTGTGATGCTCATCGTGTGGTTCCTTTCTTTATTTGGTAGTTGGTCGTTGGTTGTCTGTCATCCTGTTTACACGCCGGGAGTCCGAAGGTTACACTTTTTTTCGAACTCCCGGCCTTTCAACTTTTCAACCTTTCATCCGTTCAACTTTTCAACTTTTCAACCCCATTACGCCATCTGACCTATGTTCTGGGCGATTTCGGCGCTTGTGTCGGTCGCGGAACCGATCATCTGCGCGAGTTCGCCGATGCCGGACTGTATCTGCTCGAGGATCTTCTGGAGCTCCTCCTGGCTCTCGTCGAGCCGCTGCCGGAGCATCGTCATGAACTTCTCGAGCTCGGTCGTGTCGGCCTTCGAGCTGTCTGCCATGAACGAGCGGTACGTCGTAAGTGCGCTCGTGCCGAGCGACACGACGCCTACGCCGGTGTTGGCGACGGTAATGCCGGTCTGGACCTGCCGCGCCGTCTGCAGGGTCGCGGCGGATATCTTTGCAGCCTCCCCCGCCACCTTTGCTCCTGTGGCAGCCGCGTCCGCAGCCGCCTTGCCGGCCGCCGCTATTCCAGCCACCATGCTGCCTATGCTGCATCCCAGCTGCAGAACCATGATCGAGATGTTGATGATGAGCGAAGCGGCCAGCATGGCCTTGTTCTTGTCCCAGCCGTACTTCTCCTGCAGATGTTCAGCCAGGCCCTCTATCATCTTGTCCATCGCACCCGTCTCGTTCAGCACGAGCGAGGTCACGGCAAGGGCCGCCCCGGCGATCGCGAAGCCCGCCGCAAGGCCGCCGGTGACGACTGTGAGCACAGCGGCAGCAGCGACTGCGAGAACCGCGCCGATCCAGCCGAATATGCGGCTGAGCTTGGCGGCCTTCTCGGCCTTCTCCATCTTCTTGATGGACTCGTCGATCTGCTTCATGCGGTCCTTCTGCTCCGTGTCGAGGCCCGCCTTCTGCATGTCGATACGGTCCTTGGCCATCTCTGTCTGACGGTCCTGGTTGTCGAGCTGCAGATAGGCGATGAGCTTGGCAAGGTCAGCCTCCTTCGCCTTGACGTCATCCGGATTGTCAAGAACGGGGATGTTGGTCGCGCCAAACGTCTTCTTTTCGCCGATTCCGCCGGCGGAAGTGTCGTCGCTGCGCGTGACCTTCACGTTCGTTCCCGCAAGAACCTCAAGGGCCTTGCTCTGGATGTCCTTGGCCTTGGTGTTGTCGTTCGCGACCTCGGTGAACTTGTTGAACATGGTTTCCGCGGTCTGCGTGTTCGGTGTCTTTGTGTTTAGTTCGATAGGCATTGTTTTATCCTCCTTTGCCCTGTTTACACGCGAGTGCCGAAAAGGTTACGAATTTTTTTTGGCCAGCTCATCGTCTTCCTTCGCAAGCGCGGCGAACGCCTCCTGCCCGACCATTTCGCGGAGCTTCGCGGCCTTCGCGCGGTATTCGCGCCCGATGTCCGTGTCCTTCGGGCAGTACTCGTTCAGGGCCTCCAGCGAACTCGCGGCGTTGCGCTTGTCGCCGAGCGCGAGGAAGCACTCCGCCGCATGCAGCTGGGGCTTCGGGTTCTCGAGGTTGAGGAACGAGCAGTAGCCGTACGACGAAACGGCGCCCTGGTAGTCCTTAAGCGCCTGCTGCACCGCGCCGAGGCCAAACCAGAACTTGGCGTTAAGGTGGTCGAAGAGGACCAGGAACTGAAACAGCTTCGACGCCTCGTCGTACTTGCCGGTGCGGTAGTAGCCGAAAGCGAGCGAATACACGGCTTCGAGCTCCTCGTTCGAGACGCCCTTCAGCTGCTTCAGCGTCGAGCCCTTCTCGATGAGGGACTTAACTCCTTCGGCGATTTTCTCAGTGTCTATCTTCTGCATTTTTCTTGTCTCCATTTGTTTGTTTTTGTGAAAATTATATTCGAAAAGACCGGAAGCCGCCGCAACGACTATGCATCGTTCCTGCGCTTCCGGCGCACATGGCAGCTGGAATTCACCCCACCACCTTCATCTGGGCCTCGTCAAGCGCGGCGCGGATCTGCCCGTCGAGCTTGTCCAAGGCGGCGCTGATGTGCAGGGCGATGTCGTAGGCCGCGCTCTTCGCCTCCTGCTTGTCGCGCTCTGCCAGCTTCTCGATCTTCTCGGCGGTCGGCCTGTCGTCGCCGGTCGCCGCACGAAGCGCCGCGTACACCTCGGTAAGCGTGGAGGACGCTATCGCCTTCGAACACTCCGCGATCTTGGTGTCGATGCCGGCGATCTTCGCGGAGACGGACTTGATGGACTCGGTTATGCCGTCCAGCTTGGCCTGCGCCTCGGCGCGCTGCGCCTTGAGCTTCTCGACCTGTTCGCGGTGGTCCTCGCCGTCCTTCACGGCCTGCTTGATCTGATCGTCGAGAGACTTGATCAGCGCCTCCATCACGGCCTGATCCCTGTTCAGGCCGCCCAGCTCGGCCGTGGCTGCGGACTTCTCGGCGTTCAACTGCTCCAGCTTGAGGATGTTCTCCTTCTCGGCGGCCGAGATCCTTTCGGCCATCGAGTCAAGGACGGTTGAGAGGATGGCTGTGCGCCTCTCGGCCACGCTCTGCCGCGTCGCCTCGTTCTCGTTTTTGAGCATGGCGACTAGTTTTTCGAGATCGGTTATGGATCCGTCAACGACCCTGACTGACACCCCTCCGAGAATCGGCGTCTCGGGCTTGCTGGTTTTTACATCCTGGGACGGAAGATCGACACCCTGCTCAAGTATCTGCTGTCCCTGGATTTTGCTTGTTACGCTTTCGATTGCCATGGTTGTGTTCCTTTCTTGAATGACCTTTCCTGCCCTGTATACACATCAGATCTGAAAAGGTTTCATCATCATTCCAAATTTTTTTTGCCGTTCGGCAAGTTCGGAGTCTGGGGACACCTCGACATCCGACGGCGACCGGCCGACGGCAAACTCCTCCTGTTCCGTAAGCCCATCGCTCTCCCACTTCTCCAAAGGATCGAGCCCGCGGCGCTTTAGCTCCTCGTTCACGGCCTCCATCTGGGCATCGGAGAATCTCATGGCCATCACCTGCTCGCGGGTGAGCCCCTGCTGTTCCAGCATCCTGTCAGTCTCGGCGATCCTCAGTTCTGCTTGCGAGACAAGATTCTTGCTATCCGCAATAGTCTTGCGGATCCGCGCGAGATAGGCGTTCATCTCGGCCTGGGATCTTTCATTTTCGTCAATCATTGTATCTTGCCTTGCGTTTATGTCTTTAGACATTATTATTCAACACCTTGAATTATATCAAAAAAACGCATCAACTTGCCATCACATTTGTCAAAGATTCCAAATTTGGGTGTGAAGTCCAGAAGCAAATGCAAGTTTCTCTTGCGTTTAGTCCTTGAGAATACTGGGTGGGGTTGTAAGGCGGGGCATTTCACGTCATTCCTTCCTAGGAAGGAAACCTGCGTTTACTTCTGGACTCAAGGAATTCAAAGGGCTGTGACACACTCGTGAATATTGCAATCAGCCATTCAACTGTGGCAGAAATTTGTTATACTGTATGCGTTCAAATTCTCCTGCATAGGAACAATCGAACATAGCGAGACAATCTAAGACCCACGAGAATGCAAGAGTTGGAGACAGACCCGACGCAAGCCAAGTAACCGCAAGTTCAACCTGGCCCCGGGCAGCGGGAGCATTATATCAAATTTCAGGGGGCGCGTGTTCGCGGAGCGGAGGGCGGAAGCCGCCTCGGGCATGTGAAGAGTGACGCTAGGCGCGGACCGCACTATGCGGCGCATCGCCCAGTCGTCACTCTTCCCAAGCGACGAGAATTCGCCCGTGCCGAAGGCATCGGGTTGCCCGAGGCCGCAGGCCGAGCCGCGAAGCGGTCGCAAGAGGCCGAGCCGCAAGGCCGGAGTCGGAGCGGTGACCGAGGCGAGCTTCCGCACGCAGCGACAAAGGGATTCGCCAGAAGTTATCGGATAAACTTGCGTTTAGTTTCAGAACTTGCGTTTAGTTCTGGACACGACCGTTTTCGCCTACCGCTATGCGATGGCGTTTACGCATAAATGCAACCCAATGAATGGCGTATTACAGTATGTTCCGACGCATCCTCAAAACGGAAGACGAACACCGCACAAGCCAAGCATGTCCCAACAAGTTTTGCGAACGTTTCCGTACCCTCACGCGCCAATGCGCACAATCGCGCGACGTTGGCCTGTTTGGGGCTTTAGGGGCTGGGCGGTGGTTGGCCGCCCAAACGGTAAAAGCCCGACACGCGGCAACGTGGCGGGCTTCTGGCGCAAGGTGCGGCACCGGCTCGTCAGACGGCGCGGCGCATGGCATTCCACTCGTCGAGTTTCGACCAGAACGCGCTGCCGTGACGCTTGAATCAAAATTGTATGATCTGTTCGAAGCTGATTTTCAGGAGAATGAAGCTTGACGGCACGGTTCATCGCAATAGTGATGTGTTTGGCTATTGGGCGATGGACGGCATGGCATAAGCACACATTATGTTTTGAGATAAGAAATCGGTATTTGTTATTTCTCGCGGACGAAGTTATACTATCAGCGTTTTCTTTTTCACCCCAATAGGAAACCTGAAATGAAACGCACGCTTCTGGCATTCAGCATCGCAACGATGGCACTGACGACCGCTGCCGACCACCTCATCGTCGTGAAGGTCGGCGGCAAGAGCTTTGCCGCGAAGGTCGAGGACACGGCAACGGGATGTGCATTCATGGAGAAACTTCCGCTCACCTTGGACATGACGGAACTGAATGGCAACGAAAAATACCGCTACGGCGTCTCCCTGCCGACGGCCGCGCAGTACTTCGCCAAGATCGAAGCCGGCGATCTGATGCTCTACGACTCCAACTGCCTGGTTCTCTTCTACGGCGCGGCCGGTGGCTATTCGTACACGCGAATCGGCAAGCTGACCTCGACGGACGGACTTGCCAAGGCCGTCGGGAACGGCTCGGCGACGGTGATGTTCGAGAAGGCGACACTCTCGGCGGACATCCGCATGGACGGCAACACGCCCCACATCACCGCCGTGACGAATCTCCCTTCGGAGAGCGCGATCACGACGCTTGCCGCAAAGAATCCGTCCGCCGACAAGTCCGAATGGAAGGATTACAACTTACTTCCAGCCAACGAAAAATCGGCATACAGGTTTTTCAGGCTTGTGGCAAATGTCGATTGAAAATGCTGGCGCATTTGAGGCACCCTACGTCGGTCTCGTCAACGACCACGCCCGCTTCTGCTTCCGCTACAAGGAACTCAAGGGAATGATGTAAAGTATACGGCTACTATCGTTGCATTAGGCAACCGGACACTTGGCCGAAAGAGCAAGGCCAAGAAGTATGTGATTCATGT
>JBGUVV010000035.1:0-2243 GCA_045220525.1 Kiritimatiellia bacterium | reverse complement strand
CGCACTTCCAGGAGCTTGAATCCCGCCAGTTCGACGGCATAACCGACGACGACAGGACTCTCTGCCATGGGCTTTTCGGCGACGGCGACGACCTGATTCAGCCCGAAACACGTGCAGTCTTCGAAGAGCACTACCCCGGCATGTCGCGAGTCTTCCCCGGCGGCCACCGGCTCAACGACCGCGTCGTCTCGCAGACCCTTTTGCCGTTCATCGAGAATCTCATGCGACTTTCCACCTTCTCTCATTAAGGGTGTTTCAGGGCTCCGGCCGGACGCGGCAAAGAACGCACCCAAGTTTCCCTTGTGTCTGATTGGCCAAATATGATATAATAAGAGCGCAAAATGGGAAAAATGGGTGTTGAGAAACAGTCATTTGTTGATGTGCAAGGTGAAAAAGGGACGATATTGATGATGTAAACGGGATATAGGCGGGCAACGTCCCGCCGCAGTCATGTGCAATGGTAGGTCGCGATATGTTCATCGCGCCGTCCAAAGCGGAGTGACAGACGATTTGCAATGCTGCAAGCAGTCGCTTCGAGAAATGTGAGAAGTTTCAAGTTAGGCGACACTATGCAGAGAAGGTGCATAGCACTTCCTCTCTTCGTGTCTCTCACAAGGTCATTCTCACAACCTCTCGAAAGACACGGATGAGAGGTTTTTGTATGCTCTCGATTCGTGTCAGGCCGGCAAGTGGCGACACCGAACGAGGGCAAGCCCGACCTTTGCGAGGTGAACAACAGACAGGGCAACAGACAAGGAAAAAAGACAATGGCAAGATTAAAAGTCGCGTTCAAGTTGCTGGGCGTACCGCTTGCCGCGGTTATGCTTGGTTGCGCTACTTCGGCCCCGCCGGTCGACAATGTGGCGAAGGCGACACCGGCGCTGAAGGCCAGCATCGAGAACAACCTCAGGGCCAAGGCTAAGGCTGGCAAGTTCTACTCCAAGTATCGTGTGCCGTCGGACTCTGAAATCAGGTCTGCGGTGTCATTCCCGATTGGCGACTCTGACATGCCCGCGCTTCGCAAACTTGCGGAGGAGATGACCCGTGACGCGGAAACCAGGATCGTCTGGCCAATGTGGGCCGAGGCCATCAGGAGCCGTGCGATTCCCACGGCACAGCAGCTCCTGGCGAAGGGCGAATACGATCAGGCGCGCGAAGTCATATGGAGGGCTTCCACTACTGGTGTTGCCGACGTTGACGCCCGAGTCCGCAAGTTCGGATACGAGTTCCTGAATACGCAGGTCAACCCCAAGCAGTGGAAGTTGATCGAGAAGAACATGCGCGACAAAGTGCTCGCCTTTGAAAAGGAGGGCGCATACGACGATGGCATTGCATGGCTGAAGACGGTACCTCGCGTTCGCGAGTACTCCACCGTGCTTGACGGCCGCCTGACGAACGTCAGGGCCGAGCTGGTCAAGCTGTCCGTTGCGGACGGAGACGTCCAGCCCATCGTCGAGAAGACGAAGGAGATGATGCGTTGCGCGGCGAAGATATATGACGTCGCCGACAGCACGACCAACACGGTGTCGGGCGTAGAGTCCAACGCGGAGCTTTCGGCATACAATGCCAAGCTTGAAGAATATCGCGAGACGCTTATTCGCTACAACTGCACGAAGGCCAACGCCGACAAGATCGTCGCCGCGTTCAAGAAGGACGCCGCTCCTCTGCTCGAGCCGCTTTACATGTCGGAGTCCACCAGCAAGGCGTTCATGTACCTTGGCACTGCAGCGCTCAACAAGCGCATCGACGCCTTCTCAGAGCGCCTTGGCAACTGGCTCAAGAGCAAGCGCACGCTGAAGGACGACGTGGCGAAACTTATCGCCGAAGGCAAGTTCGAGGAGGCCCGCAAGCTCGTCAAGGAGGACGTGGAAGCCGTGGCGATCGCCCCGGAGGTGAAGGTTACGAAGAAGGTTGGCAAGGGTTCCTCCGCCGCGAAGAAGCCGGCGGCCGCCTTTGCTGTAGCCGCTTCGGCGGACCCCAAGGCCGTCGCAATATTGACCAAGGCAAATGCGTCGAACGAGCCGATGGAGCCGTTTGACCTCGTATTCTGCGGGGAAGTGTTTCGTGGCGTCGTGAAATCCATGGTCAACAAAGGCGACTACGTGGGCGCCCGCGAATTCATATGGTCTGTTTGCTGCCCCAAGGAGCACACCGTCCTCACTCGTTTCCTGCAGCCTGTCGGCAGGGAGATGATGCAGACCTGCGTCAATCCGGCGAATTGGGTTTCCATCGAGAACGAAGTC
>JBGUVV010000034.1:0-7134 GCA_045220525.1 Kiritimatiellia bacterium | reverse complement strand
CGTAACAAGGTAACCGTTGGGGAACCAGCGGTTGGATCACCTCCTTTCTAAGGAGACTAACTAAAGTCCCGCATCATTCAAGTGTCTTTGCTGTTTTCTCGACGACCGGAGACGAAGGTCACGATGCAAGGGCCGACGGCTGAAAAATCCGTCGGCCTTCGTGCTTTTTGCCGTGCCTCGGAGCGCAATTTATGATATACTTTCCGCATATGAAAAAGCCTTCATTCACAGTGTCAAGTTTCGGCCGGACAAAGTACGGCGAAAAAGCGAGAAAGTTCACCCTGAATGGCGCAGGAGGCGTCGTTCTCGAAGTCTCCGACTACGGCGGAAAAGTCGTCAGGCTTTTCACTCCCGATAAGCGCGGCAAGCTCAAGGACGTCGTCGTTGGATTCGACTCTCCAGCTGGCTGGGATTCCGGCGATCCCTACTGGGGATGCATCATCGGGCGCTACTCCAACAGGATTGCAAATGGCGAGTTCAAGATTGGCGGAAAGAAGTTAAAGCTTCCCGCACTCAACAACGCGCCGGGGGGCATCGGCTGCAATCTCCACGGCGGTGCGCGCGGCTGGAACGCTTATGTGTGGAAGGCGGAGCCATTCATCGACGGGACTGACGTTGGAGTCGTCTTCTCGCACGTTTCGCCTGACGGCGACGAGGGTTTCCCCGGCAAGGTCGTGGCGAAGGTGAAATACACCCTCACTGCAAAGAACGTCTGGCGTGTCGATTACGAGGCGGTGTCGGACGCCGTGACACCCGTGGGCATGACGCAGCACGTCTATTTCAACTTCAAGGGCGAAGCCGGAGGGACGATTGAAGACCACGTGATGAAGATCGCGGCGGGTAAATACCTTCCGACTGACGCGGGCCAGATACCGACCGGCAAACTGAAGGACGTCGCCGGGACTCCGTTTGACTTTCGCAAGGGGATGCGCATCGGCGAGATGATAAACGCGCCTGACAGGGATCTTGAAATCGGCAAGGGCTACGACCACTGCTGGGTGCTCGATCCTCCGAAGTCGTCGAAGTCGCAGTGGCGCGAGGACGGGCGACTCAGGTATGCGGGCGACGTATTCTGCCCTCTCAACGGGCGCGGCGTCGCGGTGTGGACGACGGAGCCCTGCATGCAGGTCTATACTGCGAACTGGGCTTCCTACGACCAGACGGCGAAGGGCGGCGAGCACCTTTCCTTCAGGTGCGGAGTTGCCCTCGAGACTCAGCATGCGCCTGATTCTCCCAACAAGCCGAAGTGGCCTACGACCTTGCTGAAGCCAGGCGAGAAGTTCTCTTCGACGACAGAATTCCGTTTTATGGCGAAGTGAAAAACGACGAGAAGAGAGCGACTACTTTCACGTTCGAGCTTGCGGACGCGGAGCAGAGGCTTCTTCTCGACGTGGTTTCGCGTGGGAACTACGAGCGCAGGGAAGTTCCGTATTCCCTATTCTCCATCGTCGGGGAGAAATTCAACGCGACTCTCTACGAGAAGGAGAAGCACGGCCGCAGGAAGCTTTGCGTGCAGGGCTCGGGGGCTCAAGACTTCGTGGAGTTCCAGCTTGAGCCCAACGGCGTCGTTCCCGTATCGCTCGGCTACGAAAAGGTTCTTTCGCCCGAGGCGTTTTCGCCTCACGCCGGTTCCGACGAGTCGGGGAAGGGCGACTTCTTCGGTCCGCTCGTCGTATGCTGCGCATACACCGACGAGGCGCTTTCCGACAAGATGGCGGAGCTTGGCGTAAAGGACTGCAAGCAGATGTCGGACAAGGCGGTCCTTGCGACCGGCGCGAAGCTGCGCGCGCTGCTCGGCCCCGACGGCTACGCCGTGGTGAAGCTCGGACCAGCAGCATACAATCGCCTCTACGCGAAGATCAGGAACATCAACAGGATGCTTGCCTGGGCGCATGGGACTGCCATCGAGGAACTCCTTGAAAAACGCCCTGTCTGTCAGCGCGTTGTGGTCGATCAGTTCGCGCCAACAGAGGAGACGATAGCCCGAGCGCTCAAGGAGCGCGGCAAAAAGGCGGCAGTCGAGCAGCGCCACAAGGCCGAAAGCGACATTGCCGTAGCGGCGGCGTCTGTGATAGCTCGGGAGATATTCCTCCGCTCCATCGCCGACATGACGGCGGAGGTCTTTGGCGAGCAGGCTGACGGCGGCTCGGAAGCGCAGAAAGTTCCGGCCGGCTCGTCCGATCCGCGCGTCAAGGAGCTTGCGGCGGAGATGGTCGCAAAGCACGGCGCGACGTGGCTCATGAACCACTGCAAGGCGCATTTCAAGACGACGGACGCCGTCCTTGCGGCGTGCGGGAAGTCGAGGGACGACCTCCCCCCGGAAGGGAGGGTCGTCTCGCAGAGCGCAAGACAGGACGCTTTAAACAACAAAACATAAACAGGACAAAAGGCATGCTGATAGCAAATTCATTGGTCAACGGTTTCGCCGGCTCGAACTTCATGGGTCAGGCGATTGTGGTCGTGCAGCTCGTCGGATCCATCTTGATGGTCGCGACGATAATCGGGAAGTGTAACGAACTTAGGTTCGTGAAGAGCGCGACTCGCAGGTTCCTCCACGACTTCTCGACGTGCCAGGACGTGCTTGAATACTATCTTCAGCGCAGGCCTTCTGCGACAACGGGCCTTGAGGGAATCTACAAGGAGACTTGCGAGCGCCTTCTAAAGCTCCTTTCGCCAGACGTGAGGTCGCTGCTTGTCGGGCGGCGCACCGACGGCGACGGCGCGGCAGCGCTCACCGCGAGGGAGATAGAGCTTGTGAGGGGCACGTGCGAGCACACGCTCGACGAGGAGGAAATCAGAATTGACAGGGGCATGGGGATCCTTGCGACGATCGTGGCCCTCTCTCCGATGCTCGGACTTCTCGGCACGGTGTGGGGCGTTCTCGACGCCTTCGCCGAGATGGGCGCGGCAGGCTCTGCGAATTTGGCGACGATAGCCCCGTCGATTTCCGCGGCGCTCGTGACGACGGTCGTAGGTCTTCTCGTCGCGATTCCTGGCGTCCTCGCCTTCAACAGCATGAACGCCTCGATAAGGAACATCACCTCCGACATGGAGGGGTTCGCGGACGAGCTCATGGGGCGGATCGCGTGTGAATTCCAGGGAAGGGGGGCTTGATGTCCCTGAGGCGCAGACTTCACAAGCGCAGGGACGGGGCGAAGGCGTCTATCGACATGAATTCGCTCATCGACCTCACGTTCCTTCTGCTTGTCGTTTTCATCGTGACCCTGCCGACCCTTGAGCAGACGATACACGTCATGCTGCCGGTCGGCAAGGCGCAGAAGCAGGAAGACAAGAAGAAAAACTTCTCCGTCACCGTCGATTCCTCAGGAAAGCTCTTCCTCGGCGAGATGCCCGTCACGCAGGACGACCTCAAGGCGAGGCTCACGCAGGCCGTCGCCGAAGATCCTGAGACGAGCGTCGTCATACGCGGCGACGTGCGCGTCGGCTACGGCGATGTTTACGAAATCGTAAAGATCGCAAAGAACTGCAATGTCAAGCACCTGGGGCTTGTCAGCAAGGAGAAGTAGGTGGAAGTCTGGCGGCCAGAGGTGATAGAGGGCAGGCGTCCGAAAGTCCTTTCGGGCTTCAACCTCGCGCTCGCTGTCGCGATACACCTTGCCGCGTTCGTAGGGTTCTACGTCTTCGCGGCCCTGCACGGCCTTTTCGACGAGGAAGAGAAGATAATCCCGATAGACCTCACTGTAGTCGTAAACGAGAACCTCGACGGCAAGGAGGACGAGCCGCCGCCGCTCAAGAAGCAGGAGCCGAAGCCTCCAAAGCCGAAACCAGTCCCGCCGAAGCCGAAACCGAAGCCCAAGGAGCCGGAGAAGCCGAAGGAGCTTGAGAAGATCGTCACGAACGTCGTAACGAAGGTCGAAAAGAAAGAGGAGAAGAAGAAGCCCGATCCTCCGAAGAAGACGGCGAAGGAGCTCCGCGAGGAACGCATGAAGAAGATGCGTGAGTCGGCGAAGCAGGTGAACCGCAAGGTCACGATAGAGGTGAAGAACCAGCCCAGCGGCGACGGCAGGACTGCGAAGAAAACCCTTACCGACGCAGAGGTGATGAAGCTCCTGAACCAGGGCTACAAGCCGGGCAAGTCTGAGCAGCTTGCAGCGAACGACTTGCAGCTCGGCTACTCGCTGATAAAAATGGCGTTCGAGGCGAAGTGGGACAAGCCTGCGTGGACCGACACGCTTAAGCCAATGGTCATAAGGGTTTGGTTCGGCGCTGGCGGACGTGTTGTCAACTACAGGCTTGAGCAGAGCTCCGGCGACCCTCAGGCCGACCAGACGATAAAGTCGGCGGCGGCAAGGGTCGGCTCCGTGAGCGGCCTGCCGCAGGCGTTCATCGACAAATACCGTTCGGGCGGAGTCCCCATCAAGTTCACGGTGACGCCGCAATAGCAGGGAGAGGCCGATGTCTTTTTTGTCGATTGCGGTTTTGTGCGCGATAAGCCTTCCGGGAGTGACGGGAAGCGATCTTCGCGCGCGCGCATTCTTCGACGCAAACAATGTCAAGGTCGGCGATCCGCTTGTATTGACGGTTGACTTCCTTGGCGAGGCCGAATTTCGCAATCTCCATCCCCCCGCGCTTTCGAAGGCCGTTGACCGCCGGGACTGGAAGCTTGACGACGCGAGCGCCAAGACCGACACGTTTCGCGACGCCCGCCGCCTTACATACCGCATTCGTCCGATGCGGGAGGGGGTGCTGTGGTTTCCTGAGCTTGAGTTTGAATACACGGGATTGTCAGGGGAGAAGAAGACTGTAAAGTCAAACGCGGTACCAGTCCACTCAAAGGGCGGAGCGCAGGTAGTGGTCGCCGAGATGCTCGAGATGGACGACGATGGAGTTGAAGCCCCTGCGATTATCTCAGATCCCGGGGTTCCGCTTGACGGCGATGCGCTCTTTGCTTGGCGCAAGGCATGCGCCAAGCCGAATGCGGACGCATTTGCCGCGTTCAGTTTCCCTGTGGCGAAGCTAAACGAGGCTTCCTGCGCAGTCAGGGAAGGGAACTGGTCGCGCGCGCTCGGCATCTGCCGCCGTCTTGAATGGCGCATCGGCCAGACGCCTGAAATCGAGAGCGTCATAGTCGCGGCGCTTGCGCTGCGCTTCGACAATCCAAGGGCGGAGCTCCCAGTCTGGCGGCAGGTGCTGCGCCCTGTCCTCCGGCTCGGCTGGGCGGGCCGCGTCGGCATCGTTATCGGCGCTCTTGCGGCGTTTGCGCTTGCATTCTGGGTCTTTGGGCGGCTCATTCGCGCCATCGCATGCCTCGCGCTCGTAGCAATGCCGCTCTTGCCTGCGATTGGCGAAACGATAGAGACCGTCACCACGAATGCCGACGGGTCTGTGGTCACAAGGCGCATCGTGCGCGGCGGAAAGGGCGGGGTGTCGTTCCAGATGACTACGAGCACTTCATCAGGCGGCGGAGGCGGAATGTCCCATGTCTTCGGGGCCGATCCGTTCGGCGGCGGCAATCCTTTCGAGATGCTGGACGAGTTCGATCCGTTCGGGCGCGGACGCAAGCGTGCGCAGCAGAGGAAAGTCGAGATAGGCATTGGCCTTGAGGCCGACAAGAAGTCGGTGTCGGTCGGGGAGGACTTCAACCTCGTTCTTTCGATTGAGGCGCCGAGGTTCGTGTCGCTGACGGACGGCGTGCGGCTTTCGATACGCGAAAGCGAAATGATACGCCAGACGGGCAACGGGTATTCGCTGCGCCCGGAGCAGAGCAAGAATCCGACGAACGTCGTGAACAAGCTCGTCTTCCCGATGCAGGCGGCTGTGCCTTTCAAGGGCCCGCTCCACTTCTCCGTCGAGGGCGAGTATTCCTCGCGCGGCGGATTCTCGTTCTTCAGCATGGCCCATCCGTTCTCAAGTGGTCCGCGCACCGCCGCTTTCGAGGTGAAGCCGCTGCCGGAGGCGGGGCGTCCTGCCGATTTCTCCGGTATCGTCTCGGCGGGATTGCGCCTCATTGAACTTTGCGACATACTTTCGGTGGAGACGAACGACGTCGTCGTCATAACATACAAGATGTCGCCAAAGGGCTATGTCCCGCCAGCTTTCGTTCCCAAGGACGCCGCATTCGAGTGGACTCGGCAAAATGACAGGGAAGGGCGCGTCTCGGAGATCGAATACAGGCGCTTTTTCGTGGCGGACGGGGCCCCTCAGACGCCCAAGATGTCAGTCTCGTACTACGATCCGAGGGCGAAGTCGTATCGCCGCGTCGAGACGGGAGGGACGAAGCTTTCGTATTCAGCAGGAAAAAGCGCAAAACCCGGCAACGGGGAAAGGAGTGGCAATGGCAAAGTTGACTGAAATCGGCTGGGAGGAGTTTTCCGGCCTTGAGCTTGTGAAAAAGCGCCCGTATCTGGAGCTCCCTGACGGCGGTGGAATGCCATATCATACGCTTTTCGCCCAGCAGTTCGACAGGGGTATCCTCGAACGGCTGTGTGCGCTCGCCAACCGCATACGATTCATAAACAAGTCAAAGGAGGGTGCATTATATTTGAAGAACGTCCTTGCGCACAAAAGGGCGATGCTCTACTTCTCGCAGCCGTCTTCGCGCACGTTCCTTTCACACCTCGCGGCATGCCAGATACTCGGCATCACGACAGGCAGCGTGCGGGACGCAGCGACGTCGTCGGAGTTCAAGGGCGAGTCGAGGGAGGATTCCATACGAACGTTCTCCTCCTATTTCGACATGATAATCATGCGTTCGCCCGAGCAGGGGCTCGCGGAGAAGATGGCGTGGGAGCTTTCCAACAGCTCGCGGCCCATACCGATACTGAACGCTGGCTCCGGCAAGGACCAGCATCCGACGCAGGCGCTTCTCGACATCTACACGCTGATGCGCTCGTTTGAGAATGCCGGCGGTATCGACGGGAAGACGGTTGTCTTCTGCGGTGACCTCCTGCGAGGGAGGACCGTGCGCTCGCTCTCCTATCTCCTCACCAACTTCAGCGACGTCAGGCAGGTTTTCGTCGCGCCGCCGGAGCTTCACGTACCGGACGACGTGATAGCGGTCCTCGAGGCAAAGGGCGCGAAGTATGAGGTGCGCTCTTCGCTACGCGAGGCCGTGCCCGAGGCCGACGCCGTCTATATGACCCGCATACAGGACGAGTGGGACACCTCGAAGGG
>JBGUVV010000033.1:0-4980 GCA_045220525.1 Kiritimatiellia bacterium | reverse complement strand
CGTCCTCGTCCCTTATCTCGTCGACGAACGAGAGGCGGGCATCGTCACGGGCGAGGTTCTTGCGCAGGTTTCGCGCGATCGTGAAGGCAAGGCCGGACACGTCGCCGGAATCGTCGTGCAGGTCGTCGCGCATCTTCCATATCTTCAAGAAAGTGTTCTGCACGAGATCGCATGCCTCGTGGTAGGAGCTGCCGGAAGCGACCAGCCAATTCGTAAGCCGCGGCGCAATCTCCCCGTATAGCTTCTCGATGTTCATAGATCCTCCACTGTCACGCTGTCAAGTTCCTCTTCCTCTTTCCGCGCGTCCTGTATCTGCTTGGCCCACTTGAGGACCTCGGCGACGGGCTCGATGAGGGAATCGGGTATGAAATCCTCGACCTTGCCCTTGGCGTAGAGGGCGCGGGCAAGAGGCTTGTCCTCCATCACCGGGATGCCCTCGGCGAGAGCGGTCTCGCGGATGATCCGCGCCGTCTCCCCCGCGCCGATGGCGCAAATGCGCGGCAGGGGCGACTCCTCGGCGTTGTATCGTATGCCGACGGCGAGGCGCGTCGGGTTGGTGACTACGACGTTCGACTTCTTCGCCGCCGCCGCGGGGTCCGGCCCGTTCAGTATCTCGTCGCGGAACTGCCTCTGCGCCTGCTTGATCTCTGCCGACCCCTCCATCTCCTTGTACTCGCGCTTCACCTCGTCCTTCGTCATCATCATCTGCTTCGTGAAGTTGCGCCCCTGGAAGAGCCTGTCGACGATGGCGATCACGATGTAGCCGAAGGCCGTGTATATCGCAAGGCGCTTCAACATCAGCTTGAGGCAGGGGAATATGTCGTCGACGGTTCCATAGCACATCGTGAGGAGCTCAGGCGCGCTCGCCCAGATAATCTTGTAGAGGAGATATCCGAGAAACGACACCTTCGCCACGTTCTTCAGGAACTCGAAGAGATTCTTCATCGAGAATATCTTCTTGGCGCCCTCGACCGGATTGAGCTTTTCCATCTTCGGGATGACCGGCTCGAACGTGAAGAGGAAGCCGATTTGCGTCACGTTGCCCACGATGCCTATGACGGCCGCGACGAAGACGAATATGAAGGAATGCTTCAGGATGTAGAACACCGTCAGCTTCGACGACTCGCCGACAGCCTCGGCGTTGTTCTCGGCGATGCTCCCGGAAAGGAACCTCAGGAGGCCCTCCATGTCCTCCATTAACGCGACGCCCATCCATGCGAGGACGGCAAAGAGCACGATGAGTATCGCCGTGGAAGTTATGTCCTTCGACGAGCAGACCTGCCCCTTCTGCCGCGCGTCGCGCAGCTTCTTCGGGGTAGGCATCTCCGTCTTCTCTCCGGCAGACTCCGCCACGGCGTCACCCTCCCAGCAGCCTGCGCACCGGCCCGAGGATCGCGCCGGGCTTGTCGTACATCAGCATGTCCATGATAAACGGGAGGTAGACTACGAGCATCGCGATGCCGAGGGCGGACTTGACCGGCATGGAGAGGAAGAACACGTTGAGCTGCGGCGCGGTGCGGTTCACAAAGCCGAGGCCAAGCGTCGCCAGGAACATGACTATGATCACGGGCGCGGAGATGACGACCGTCACGCGCAGCATGGAATCGAGCGTGCCGAGCATCTGGTTCGGCGCGTCGGAAACGAACGAAAAGCCCATCGGCGACCCGAAGGTCGCGGATTCTGGGAAGACCGGCCAAAGCGAATAGCTCGAATATATCGCGCCGAGGAACAGGATGGCAGCGCCGCCTACGAAGAAGATCGTCGAGACGATCTGCGTGAAGAATATCCCCGTCGTCGAAACCTGCGCGCCTGAAAGCGGGGAATAGACCTCTCCCATCGTCGCCCCTCGCTGGTTGTCGATGAAGTTGCCGACGTTTTCAGCGATCCAGAACGGAATTGCCGCGAAGAAGCCGAGCAGGAACCCTATGAAGGCCTCCTTGAACGCGACGAGCGAAAAGATCCAGAGGTTTGGCTCTCCGGGAGGCATCCCGGCGTGGATGAACGGAATCGCAATGCACGAAAAGCCCAGCACCGCCGCCCTCCTCGCCACGCCGGGGATCATCGAATCGGTAAGCGCGGGGCAGATGGCGAACGCGCCGCCGACCCTCGCCATCGCAAGAGCCGCCGCAAGGATCCATCTATGGAACTCTACATATGGCATTCGTCTACTGGCTACCTCAGCAGCGCGAAGTGCGTGAAAATGTCCTTCGTGTAGAGAAGGAGTTCCGAGCCCATCCACGACGCGCAGGCAAGCAGCGTCAGGGAGATGGCGATCAGCTTCACGGCAAAGCCCAGCGTCTGCTCCTGTATCTGCGTCAGCGCCTGCAGGAGCGAGACGATGATGCCTATAACTGTCGCCACCAGGATTGGGATGAGCGACAGCCTGAGGACGATCAGCAGGCAAGTCTGCGCATAGTCGAGAAGTTGCGCCTGGCTCATATCATGTAACCTCTCACAAGGCCCTGGATGAGAAGCGTCCATCCGTCGACCATGACGAACAGGAGCAGCTTGAACGGAAGGGATATCGTCACCGGCGAGACCATCATCATGCCCATCGCCAGGAGGATGTTCGATACGATTATGTCAATCGCTATGAACGGCAGATAGACGAGAAAGCCTATCTGGAACGCCTTCGTGAGCTCCGACACGCAGAACGAGGGAATCAGTATGTAGAAGCTCTCGGGATCGACGACGGCCAGGGTGCCCTCCTCCTTCGCCCATAGCCGCTCCGCCGTGCCGACGAAGAACGCGCGCTCCCTGTCGGACGTATGCTTCGAGAGGAACGTTCTGAACGGCTCGGCCGCCTTCGCGACGGCATCCGTCTCGAACCAGCGCTGGTCGGGCGAAGAGGCGGCGGCGCCGCCCGCCGGCTTCATCGCGGCCGCAGACTGGCCCTTCGCAAGCTCGTCGTTGGCGATTTTCCACGACTCGCCCATCATCGGGGCCATGATGTAGAACGTGAGGATCATCGCAAGGGCGTTCAGCACCATGTTGGGCGGGATCGACTGTATGCCAAGGGCATTGCGGATGAGCGACATCACGACCACGATCTTGAGGTAGCTCGTCGCCACCATGGCCACGAACGGCAGGAGCGACAGCCCCACGAAGAGGACTATCAGCGAAAATGGGTCTGTCTGAAACATAGTGGGCTTTCCTGCTATCGGTTGGTGGATTCTACAATGAACGCATTCAGGTCGCCTACCTTGTCGAGGCGGCCGTTGGCAAGCGTCTTGCCGTTCTGGACGAGACGAAGCTGGCTTGGCGCGCCTCCTTCGGCGCTGCGCGGGTTTTCCGACGCGTCAAAGAGCTCGGACAGCGCGACGACGCGGGGCTCGGCTGCGAACATCCTGCATCGTCCATCGTCGGAGAACGGCGCAACGCCCTTCTCGTCCACGGCAAAGCGGCCGTCAACCACAAGCCTCGGCGGAACGGAGCCGATTTCCGGCAGGAGCAGCGCGTCGCCGACCGCAAGAGAGGACAGGTTGGCGGCTGAAAGCGCAAACGCCGCGTATTCCGTCTCCGCGGGAAGTGTCTCCTCGCCGAACATCGGATGCGAGAGGTCGAGGTTCCTGAGCGAGCCGAACGCCGACACCACCGCGTCGGAACGCGTCAATGCAAACGATATGTCGGCGACTTGCGCAAACAACGTCGCGTCCGCGGCGCCTTCCTTGGCAAGCCCCACAAGCCTCAGCTGGCGGCGCACGGCGTTTTCCAGCATCTGGAAGAACTCTCCGCAGTCCTTTTCGACCAAAGCGAGGAGGACTGGCTCCGGCACGTCGGCGCGGCTGTCCCACACCTTGTCGAGTTCGCCGAAGCTTGGCGAGCGCGAAAGCCTGAGCGTATGCGGCTCGTCGCCGAAGACGACGGCCAGGTCGATCGTATCCCCTACCTCAACTGCGCCAAGGCGGAGCGTTTCCTGCTTTTCGCCAAGACGGCACGCGAGGGAAAACGCGGGCGAATCGACGATCTGCTCTGGCGCGGCCTTTCCCCATTTGGGAAGCGCTGACAGTATCTCAAGCGATTTCATCTGAACTTCCTTTTCTGGAAACAAGTTTCACTGCGACCTGACTGAATGTCGGCACATGCTCCGCAAGCGCGACTTCAAGGCGCGGAACTGCCGCGGCCACGGCCTGCGCGGCCTCTGGCGTAGCCGGCGTCACGACAACGGAAAGCGATCCGTCTTTTGCCGACAGCCTGATGTCCGAACCGTCGAGGACGTTGGCCTTCAGCGTCATCAGGACCTCGCCCTCGCCCTTGACAAGAGACGGAGTGACGGAAATCTGGCTTACAACGGCCTCTATCAGCTCGTTGACAACCTCGACGACGGCTTCTGTACGCGCGGACGCGGCAGATACGGCCGAAACCTCCCTCGCCATCGCCGACTGCGCGTCTCCCGTTCCCACAGTGTCGGCCGTGGCGACAACCGGCATCGCCTGAAGCGGCGAAGGAGCGGCTTTCTTGGCCTCGAACGCCACGACTTCTTCTTCTGGCTTTGCTGCCTTTGCCTTGTCGACAACAGGGGTAGATTCAAGCTTGACCTCTGGCTTGGCTTCAGCAACCGGCTTTGCCGTTTCAGGTGACAGCACAGCTTCGGTTGGCGGCACTGATTTAGGAGTCGGTTCAGATTTAGGAGCTAATATATGCTCGCCAACTGCAACTTTATCTGCAACTGCGACTTTACCCACAACTCCCTCGGCAACTGGCCCTGCCGCGACTTCCCGAACAGGGGCAGCTGGAACATCCTTAGCCGATGCATCAACCGATGCGACATAAGATTCCCTGCTTGGAGCAACGGGAGCTTCCGGGGCTACAGCCGGTTTCATCACAGGGTCTGTCCCCACTACCTGCTTGGGGTCTGTCCCCACTACCTGCTTGTGGTCTGTCCCCACTGGCTGCACGGGGTCTGTCCCCATAGCCCCAACCTCTCTTGCTTCAGCAATAGGGACATCAGACGGAATGGTATTTCTAACCGAAACAGGC
>JBGUVV010000032.1:0-4670 GCA_045220525.1 Kiritimatiellia bacterium | reverse complement strand
GGATTGCGGGTATCGGTTTGGCCACAAAGAACAGGAGATGCAGGAGTACTTCCTATCTCTCCTGTTTCTCCTGCACTTTGTGGCTGAAACAAAATCTTCGTACCATGAGCAGATGCATAGTCACGCAAGGGTAGTGTATAATTCTTTCTGGTTTCGAGGCGCGGGTGGGGGTTTGGCCACAAAGAACAGGAGATGCAGGAGTATTTTCTATCTCTCCTGTTTCTCCTGCACTTTGTGGCTGAAACAAACTCTTCGCACCTCGAGCAAATGCATAGCCGCGCAAGGGTAGTGTATAATTCTTTCTGGTTTCGAGGTGCGGGTATCGGTTTGGCCACAAAGAACAGGAGATGCAGGAGTACTTCCTATCTCTCCTGTTTCTCCTGCACTTTGTGGCTAAAAATCCTGGTGACAGGCCCCACGGAAGCGGACGGGAAAATTTGGTATAATTCACAACATGAAAAAGCAGTGTTTTTTAGCGGCGGTGCTTGCGCTGGCATCGGTGGCGTGTTTCGGATACGAATCTCACGTGGACGGCATAATCGCCCGGGTGTCTGAGAATGTCGCCCGGATAAAAGCGGCGTGCCCCGACGCGGTGCCGATGGCATTCTGGGATTTTGACGACACAATCATCAAAGGCGACATCAGCGAAGGACTGGAGGAGAGCGGAAGGGTCTTGTTCAAAGGCCTTATCCAGCGCACGATCGAGGAAGGACTGTGCCCGACATACGGAAAGGACGGCGGCTGGGACCGGTACATAAGACGCGATTATCCTGTCATGAAGGAAATCGGGCTTTGGTTGGTGTGGCCGTACAATGCGCAGATGTACTGCGGCCAGAGGGCGTCCGTCCTGGATTCGTTCTGCAGGTCCGAATGCGAGCGCATCTATCGCAAATGGTACTTCGACTCTTCCGTGAGGATTCTCAAGGCGTTAGAGCGCGCCGGGGTGGAGAACTACATAGTCTCAGCAAGTCCAGAAATATTTGTCCGTGCGGCGGCGGACACGCTTGGGCTGCCGTCATGCCGCTTCGTGGGCATCAAGGTCGAGATTGCGGGCGACATGGTCACTTCGCGAGTGGTGCATCCGATCCCAATTGGCGAGGGCAAGGTCGATAACGTGCGCGCCCTTGTGCTGGCGCGTCCGCACGGCGTCGCCGTCGCTGCGTTCGGCAATAGTTATTCCTCGGATGGACCCTTCCTGCGCTATGTAGCGACACAGCCTTCCTTGCCCGGAGGAGCGAAAGGCACCGCAGTCATGATAAACGGCGGCGCAGACATGCCGGGCTACTCCGAGCATTTCATCAAGGTCGAGCAGAACGCCACCGTCGCGGAAGCACAATGAAAGGCACAAGGGATCCGACATCTGGACCCCTTCGTGCCTAAAGCTCAGCCAGTCACAGCGGCTCCTTCCTTGCCATGAAAACCGCCGATAGCAGCTTCTTGTAGTCAGTTCCCTTCATCTTCTTCCCGCCGACTCTCGGCAGATGCGCGACAACCATGTCGAGCGCCGGCAAAACGGTCAGCCGCTGCCCTTCCAGCCCACGCGCCGAGAACGCGTCTTTGTATGCCTTTGGATTCTGCGCCTCGTTCTCGACCCACCACATGTAGCCAAACCCTCCGCCGTTCTGGAACTTGGAGACGACTCTTGTGGACTTTTCCACCCATGACGCCGGCACTATCTGCAGGCCCTTCCACTTCCCCTTGCCAAGCATCATCTGCCCGATGCGCGCCATGTCGCGGGCCGAAAGGCAAAGCTCGCAGGCAAGATGCTCAGAGACCTGCATATCTCCCGTCCTGCCCTGTAGCGCCATGTTCCAGTCGCGAAGCCGTAGCGGTTTGGCCACCATCTCCTCGAAGGCCTCAATGACGTCGGCATCGGTCTTCTTTTCGAGAATGCTCGCGGCGACGTTGATGTCCCAGTTGCTGTAGGAGAAGCTGTTGCCTGGCAGCCTGGACGTGCGCTCGGGGAGCGTTCTCCCCGGCGGATCGTTCGACGCCCTGATGAAGCAGCAGGAACGCGATGAGATTACGTCCCGAACCTTCGCAGACCGCTCGCGGCGCTCAAGGCCCCCGACTTCCGATATGCCGATGGATTCCAGCGTCTCATCAAGGTCTATCCTCCTCATGTTGACGAATCTGCCGTAAAGAATCGAAAGCATGCTTGCCCAGCACGAGGAGACCTTGGCCGGCCTCGACGTGTCACCGTATTCGAATATCACCTTCCCGCCAACGACCACGACCATTGCCTCGGTGGCGATGTCGTGCTTGACTATGGCTCTCGAGATCGCGGCAAGCCTCTGGGCGTCGTAGCCCATCTTATCAGGGTCGGCGGATGGCATATCGGCCTCAGCGAGCTCAAGGTCCTCCGCAGAGCCAGAAACCGCATAGGCGCCGCCGCCAGACGAGATGTCGGAATGCTCCTCCCAGAAACCTGCGCCCAAGAACTTCTTGGTGCCCGTGAGCCGCATCATGAACTCCATCTTCTTGCGCATGTGCTCGCTGCGCTGTGTGCGCAGGAAGAAGCGAGGCCCCTCCTCAATCATGCATCGGAATACCTCTGCGCGGTCTTCTCCCGGCGTAGTCTGCGCATACGCATTTATGAAAGCCGCCTGCACAGTCTCGTTTGTCTTGTTCGCGGCAATTCGAAGGTTGTCCTTCTTTTTCCGCGATTCCTCAAGCCTCTCTCGCGACGACTTCTCCTTGCCCGCCTTGAGCCGCTTCATGCGCCTCTCGGCCTCCCTCTTGGAATTGTCGTCGTTGCCCGTGAATGTATCCCACGCCGATCCTTCATATATGAACTCCTTGGGATTGAGCTCATCCCAGTCGCGGCGCTGGGAATCGGAGATGCAGCATTCGAACTTGTGGAACATTTCGTGGTACACGGTTCCCTTGTCGAACCCGACGGACAAGTTGATCCCCTCCCCGGATGCAACACCGCCTGCATGCTGCCCGCTCATGTCCACGATCTCGTCCGAGAACCAGACGGATCCGATGTTGCACGCCTTGACAAAGCCTTCCGGCAGCTCTTCGAGGACGCTCACGAACCTGTCGTACTCCTTGAGCACCTTAAGGAGGCGGTCGCCCTTGAGCTTCTCCATCTTGCCTCTGTTGAGGAATATCCTGAACGCCTTCGAGCGCCTTTCGACGCGCTTCAGCTCGCGTATGGCCCTTGTCCGCTCCTCGCGTGTGATTTCCGTGAGGTCTGGCGTGCCGTAGTTTCTGTTCTCGCTGGGATCTGGCTCGTCAACGTCGTCGCCATCTTCCCGTTCTTGGGCGAAGATAGAGAGCGCGGAAAGCGCGATTGCAACGGCAGCCGCCGCCAATGCCATGCACCGTCTCGAAGCAATGGACAGTATTGCAATCGCCTTCATGACGATATTATACCAAAAGACAAACATTCTTGCACTCTTGCCGACGAAATGGTAGAATGTCGCCATGAAAACAACATTCGCAATTGTTCTCTCCTCATTATTGACCTTCGGTGTTGCCGGATGCCTAAGCGCCCCCTTCCAGCCGCCAAGCGGAGCGGTGTCGGTGACGAAAGCACCGCTTTCCACCGAGGGCAACTGGGAAATCGGAAGCAAGAGAGGCGAAGCCTCGTCCACGAGCGTCCTTTGCCTTTATGCCACCGGCGACTGTTCGATAGCGGCTGCCGCGCGCAACGGGGGGCTTAAGAAGATAGGCCACGTCGATTACGAATACGTCAACATCATCGGCATCTGGCAGAAGGCGACAGTCATTGTCTATGGCGAATAACGCGGGAGCCGCCATCGCCGCCCTCGTTGCGCTCTTGGCGACTTGCGGCTGCGTGTCCGTCAAGGGCGACAGGACCCTCGTGCCGCCCTCGGGCCTGTATGCGCACTTCCGCGCCCCGCTCTCCGTAAACCGAGTGCCCGTCCCCTGCGACAACCTGAAGAGCGGAACGGGGTCAAGCTCTCTCTATCTGAAGGAATGGGTGTACACGGGGATAAGCGCAGACGTCTGCGACATGGCTCTACGAGAGGCAATTGAAGACGGCAACCTCAAGAAGGTGTACTTCGCCGACTACGAACAGCAGACCTTCCTCGGCTTTGTCACGTTCTTCATGGTCACCGCCTACGGGGAATAGAAACCGAGACGGTCAACCATCTCGCATGGCGGAGGGGCGCCTCCAGGCATCGTGCATGCAGCCGAGCCCGCCGCAACCGCAAACCGCGCCGCATCCCGCTCGTCCGCCGTAGCCTTGGCGAAGGCGGATTCCCCGAGAATCCTCCAGCAATACTCGGCAAGCAGCGTGTCTCCGGCAGCAGTAGTGTCTACGACCTCGACTTTTGGCGCCGGGACAAACTCGCCGTCGAACCACGCGCCCGCCCCACCGTCGGATATTATCACGTGAGCGGCCTTTTCGCGCAAGAGCGCAGTCGCCTTCGTGAATTCTTCGGCTGCCTTGGGAACGAAGCCTATGAGAGGCTCGCACTCCTCCGCATTGGGCTTGATGAGGTCCGGCCCCGCCTCAAGCGCAAGCTTCATCGCCTCGCCGCTTGCATCGAGCACCGTCGTGCAGCCAAGAGACTTGAAATGAGCAACGGCCTTAGCGTAGAAGTCCTTGGGGACAGCAGGCGGCAGAGAACCGGAGAGGATTACGACATTACCGGCTTCGACGCCTCTAAAGAGCTGGGGTTTAGAGTTTGAGT
>JBGUVV010000031.1:0-4191 GCA_045220525.1 Kiritimatiellia bacterium | reverse complement strand
CCTGTCCCCGCTTGACGAGGACATGATAGCAAATAACCTGGGAACAAACATTTCCCGAATCTTTCCTGAATCTTTCCCGAATCTTTCTTGGGTGGTGAGCCGGGCGGGGCTCGCGGGGTCTGTCCCCAAGGATTGTCCCCAAGGATTCAAGGATTTTCTCCCTACAAAAATCTTTCATGGTTTTTCCCTTGCACTTGTCTCCGCAGATTGGCTTTCACTTCTCCATGATCAGACCCTGGTGCCCTGCGGGGATTACCGCCTTCCCCCGGAAGAACGCGCCGACATCGGGGTTCCCGGAGAGCGAATACTCGCGGAGCAACTTCGGCTTTGTCGGCACCGCGAAGTCCCACACGGACGCCTTGTGCCCGCTGCGGTGTGTCAACAGGACAAGATTCCCCTCCGCTCGCGGGATTCCGCATGCGGCGTCATCCATGATCGGATCGGACAAGATTCCGTTCCTGTCCACGAACACAAACGCCGGCTTCCGTTTCACGCTGACCGTGTAGAGGTAGCGGTCGCCTCCGAAAAGGCACAGTCCGTCTTGCTGGGTCCCAGCGACCGGCCGATCGCCCCACTCCGGCTTGGAGATGAGTTTCGGCTTTGCGGCGGCGACATCCAGCCAAATCAATCCTCTGTAAGGAAACAACACGGGGAAGCGTCCGCCCAGCGCACCGTCGGCGGGATATTTGTGCCACTGGCATGTGGCGGAGAACTTCAGCAACGGCTCCTCCGCGCAGAAATCAGCAACAGAATATACGTCGTAAGACCCACGGGCCGAAAGCATGACCATGTCGCCCTCGACAGGCCAGCACCAGAACGCGACGGAACTTCCATGAACTGACGTCCTGCGGGTCACTTCCCGAAACTCAACAGGGGAGGGAAGGTCATATACGGCAAAGCCATCCAGTCCCTCCGCCGTAACAAGCCTGTCGCCGACGAAGCAGCAGTCCGTCACGCGGTGGTTGCCCGAAAGCTCCCCGAGCTTCGTGAAGCCATCCTTAGACAGGCGCAGGACATGGAGTCCTGCGTCGCCAAATGCCGCGTAAGCGACGTCTCCCCGAATCGTGACCGTCCGCGCCTGTCCGGACGCCTTCGGCCTATAGACAAAGAACTTGCCCGTATCCGTTGGATTCGCCTCCTGGTATCCGGCATTCGCCGGCGGCACACCCTTCGGCCGCGCGGGCGGCTCCACTCCCTTGAACGGAACCACCCAAAGCCCGCCCGGGGCGCTGGACACGTAAACGCATCCAACGCCGACGGCGCAGGAGCTTATCGCCCCCGACGGCCAGTCCTTCCCCTTCTGCGGGATGCAGAGGCGCGAGACGGACTTTGGATAGGCCGCATCTCGAACGTCCACGACGAAGAAACCGTTGTGGCTGTCGCAGCAGAATGCATAGCCGTTCGCCACGCGAACGGTCCAAAAATCTTCGTTGCGCGGCTTGAACACGGGAAAGTTCACACGCGAGACCCATTTCGGATTCGCAGGGTCTGCAAGCGAGAAGATGTCAAGTCCCCTCCCCGCGCCAATGGGATCCGACACCTCGCGCTCATGCCTGTTCCTGGCATCGTGCCCCGTCGAGCAGTAGAGGTAATCTCCGTCGATCTCCAGTCCGTCTCCGAATCCGCCAAGTCTCAATTTTCCGATTTCCCTGAAGTTCTTCAAGTCATGCGCATCGAACACCGTGACGGCTCCGCCGCCCCACTCGCCGGAGTACAGGTACCCGTCGCGATACCGGTTGGACTGCGACTCCCCCGTCTTCCTTATGCAGACGTGCTTGGGATTGTCGGGGTCGGCCACATCGACGACCTCGACGCCGTTTATGCGCTCGGAGAGAAACGCCGTCGTGCCGACGACGTCTATGCCCGTTGCGAACTCGACGGAATCGTAGCGCGAACGGAGCTTCAGGTTCCTCGGGTCGCGCGCATCGACGATGCGGAGCCCCGTCTCACGTGAAACGACATAGACGAAACCGTTTTGCGAAACTACCTGCCTGTTGTTGTCCATCCCGTCAAGGCTGCCAAGCACGGTCGGATTGGCAGGTTCCGACACGTCAAGAGCATAGAGCGTCCCGCCGCCTATCGCATAGAGCGTCTTACCTTCGAGGCAGAGCCCCATCATCGATTCCGCAAGCCCCGGCACCTTTCGGCACGAATCCAGGGAAACTTCCCTCCAGTCATCAGAGGCGAACACACAAGACGCCGCCGACATGGCGAGCAACGAGATAATCTTCATCCGTTTCATCGTCCTTATCCTATTCTAGTCGAAGTCGTCATTTCCCAGCTCCTCTCTCCGCCCTTTCGGACATCGTGAACTCAAGCGCTTTCACAATTCGAATTCGAGCACCCCGCCATTCACGAGGTCGGCGTGCCGGACCCGGCGTTCCTTTAGCTCGACGCCGTTCAAGGTGACGCGTTTCACACGCCAGCCGCCGGGCGCATGATTCTTCACGCGGATTTCCAGCGTCGCGGAGGCGTAAGGTGCGCCGAAGCGTAGTGTCGCGCCCTTCACAATCGGAGAGCCTATCTCGTACCATCCACTCGCGGGGTCGAGGGGATAGAAGCCAAGCGCTGAGAAGATGTACCACGCGCTCATCTGCCCGCAGTCCTCATTGCCGTCGAAGCCACTGCGGTCCGGCGAATAGCACTTGCGCAATATATCCCTCACGCGGAGGCAAGTCCTGTCGTACTCCCCCACGCGGTTATAGAGATATGCCACGTGGTGCGCCGTCTCGTTGCCGTGGACAGACTTGCAGCCGACGGCATCCACACGGTAGAACTCCTCGTCGAAGAAACGGTCGAGTTCTCGCACGAACTGCTCGCGTCCGCCCATCAGCGCTACAAGCCCCTCCACGTCGTGGGGGACGCACCACCTCGCCGTCTGGGGATCGGTTTCGGTGTATGCCACATGCTTATAGTCGAGCGTTGCGGGATCGACCCACTTCCCGTCCGCATTTCGCGGCAGGAACCGCGCCGCCGTCGCATTCCAAAGGTTCGTGTAGCTCTGCGACCGCGCACGGAACTTCGCTGCGACGGCGTTCTTGCCGAGTGCCGCCGCGAACGCCGCCACCGCCGCATCGTCAAAAGCATAGTCCAGCGTCCTCGACACTGATTCGTTTGTCTCGTCGGCGGCAACATAGCCGTTCGCCATGTAGCGCGTGAGCCCAGAACGCGTTTCAGGGGGGCCGGGAGGGTCGTTCCGAGTCCCGGGCCAGCGGCGCTCGAGGTCGCCCGTCTGCGGAACCGTCGCGTTCTTGAAGACTGCCTCCCACGCACCTTCCGCGTCGAAACCACTGAACCCCTTGACATACGCCTCGGCGAGCGCAACCTCAGCTGGACCGCCGATCATCTGCCCCGTGTATCCTGGATTCGGCCACAGCGGAAGCCAACCACCTTCCCTGTACATGTTCACAAGCGACTGCATCATGCCGTCCACGCGCTCTGGCACTATGAGCGTCAGGAGCGGATGCTCTGCTCGGTAGGTGTCCCAAAGCGAGAAGCATGTGTACATTTCACCCTCGTGCACCTTGTCGTCCATCGCAGAATAGTACCGGCCGCGCTCGTCGATCCGCCTTGGATAGAGCAGGGCGTGGTAGAGTGCCGTGTAGAAAATCGTCTTGATGTCGTCAGGCGCGTCGATGGTAACACGTGAGAATAGCGTCTCCCATTCGCGGCGCACTGCCATAGCGGCACCATCAAGGCCCGGCGAGCCTTCCAGACGAAGGCTTTTCTCCGCCTCGTCAGCCGAAACAAGCGACACCGCGACCTTAAGCGTATGGTCGGAATATTCCGTCGCATAGTGGCACCTGAAATTAGGAATCGGCTGCGTGGATGTCCTCTGTGTCCGCTCCGTCGTTGAACCGCGAGCGGGGAGGGCATTTGCGAAAAACGGGTCGTCAGAGCGGATGAAGGCGACGTGCGCCGACGCGGCGAGTTCGTAGAGCCGCCCGCCGGCCCTAACCTTCACGAGATGCGGCATCGCCTCGATCCCCTCCATTGGCAGCGGCTTCGGGAGCCATATTCTGACCGGTCCCCAGTCGCCCATCCAGATGGCGGGCTGGCGAGTCAGGATGAAGCCGAGAAGATGCTTGTCGAGCGCGTTGAAGCTCGTACGCGAGACGCCGTTCGTGCGCGTGACCGGCACAAGGTTCATCGATCCGAACGGCACACCTGCCATCGGCATCATGCCGCCGT
>JBGUVV010000030.1:0-10167 GCA_045220525.1 Kiritimatiellia bacterium | reverse complement strand
CGATTCGCACGATGAGGCATCCAACCTCTGGGGAGCCTTTGACCGCGTTCGCCGCGTTCTCCCGCGCATCCGACTCCACTTCGCCTGTAAAGGGCTCTGAAATTCTGGGATTCGGCGGGGAGACACCCCTGAGGCGGTGGTGATTTTGGCGGGAAACCGTGAAACTTCACTTGTGATTGTCGAGTGAAGATGGTGTAATCCAAAGAATGACCAATCTCCTGTATCTGAGCAGCTGGTCATCCCAGTGCCGGTGTTTTTTGATATAATACGCATGTCGATTTACTGGACAAACCACTAAAAGGACAAGAGAAAATGGACATCGTAATCTTGCTGGGTGCGCCCGGCTCAGGAAAGGGAACTATTGCCTCGAGGCTCGCGGCGGAGGATGCGTCTCTAAAGCACGTAAGCTCTGGCGACCTCTTGCGCGGCGCAGTCGACAGCGGAACGCCTGCCGGGATTGAGGCGAAGGAATACATGGACAAGGGCGCGCTTGTGCCTGACGCGCTGATTGCGCAGATGATAAAGGACGTCATCGCAGGCACAGAAGGCAACGTCACGATGCTCCTCGACGGCTTCCCTCGCAACGTCGCGCAGGCTGAGATCCTCGAGAAGACGGGGGCGCCGATCCGCTCCGTCGTCCTTGTGGACGTCCCCGACGAGGTAATCGCGGACCGCATCGCAGGCCGCCGCACGTGCCCTGCATGCAAGGCTGGCTACCATGTAAAGGCTCTTCCCCCGAAGGTCGAGGGCGTCTGCGACAAGTGCGGTGCGAAGCTCGTCATTCGCAAGGACGACAATCCCGACACCGTCAAGGACCGTCTCGTCGTCTATCACCGCGAGACCGAGCCGCTTATCAAGTTCTACGAGGCGAAGGGCCTCCTTCGCAGAATAGACGGCGACCAGGGGCCGGAGAACAACGCCAAGGCCTTCAGGGCGGCGATGTAGAAGCCAAGAACCGGCCAAGGAGATCTCGCATGAAGCTCACTATCGCGGCTATTGCATCCTCTCTCGCACTTGCGGGCTGCGTCTCGGACTGCGGGCGAGGCAACGACGTCCTCATTGCCCACCGCGGCGAATCGTTCGACGCGCCCGAGAACACTCTTCCCGCGTACAAGACTGCGGTGGAGCGTGGCTTCGGCTTCGAATGCGACATATACCTCTCGTCAGACAAGAGGCTCTTCACGTTCCACGACACGACGCTGAAGCGCACGACGTCCGGCGCGAACACCAATGCGTGCACGGCGGTTGACTGGGACACCGTGTCGAAGCTCAACGTCGGCGGCTGGGGCAAATGGAAGGGGTCGAAGTTCGACCCTACGCGTCCTGCGCTTCTTGAAGAGGTGCTCGCCTTGGCGCGGCCCGGGCGCAAGATATACGTCGAGGTCAAGGGCGACAATCCGTCGTGGGTTCCTTACATCAAGGCGACCTTTGCCAAGGAGCCGAAGGCGACTCCCGAGACTGTGCTGTTCATCTCGTTCGGCAAGAAGGTCAGCGCGGAGCTCAAGAAGCAGATGCCGGAATTCAAGACATACTGGCTCGTTGGAGCCCGCAGGGCGCAGGACGTCAAGGCCCTGATTGCGACATTGCGCGAACTTGGAGTGGACGGAGTTGACATGGGCTATTCGTCCCAAATCATCACCGAGGGCTACATCGCCGAAGTGAAGAAGGCGGGCTTCGAGTTCCACGCCTGGACGATCGACGATCCCAAGGTTGCGGCAGAGGCGTTCAGCCGCGGCGCGCAGACGGTGACGACGAACAGGGCGCAATACCTGCTCGAATCTCTTTCTGGCGCCGACGCACGCTAAACGGTGCGGCGTCCGCCCGCTAACAAGAAATGCTCAAGAGGCTGAGAGTAAGGAACTTTGCAGTTGTCGAGGAGGCGGAAGCCGAGTTCTGCCCCGGCCTCAATGTCATAACGGGCGAGACTGGCGCGGGAAAATCAGTCATCATCGGAGCCCTCGCCCTCGTAGCGGGCGGACGTGCAGACGCGTCCATAGTCCGCGATGGCGCGAAGGAGGCAGAGGTCGAGGCCGAGTTCTCTGACGGCGCGGGCTCCCGCGGCAGGTCGTTTACGGCAAGGCGCACCGTTACGACGGAGGGCCGCTCGCGCGCCTGGATCGACGACGAGTCCGTATCCGTCTCCGAGCTGCGTGCCGCCTGTGCGGGGCTTGTCGATATGCACGGCCCGCAGGACAACCGGCTTCTCGCCGAGGAAAGTTTCCAGCGTGACGCCATCGACTCCTTCGGCTCGATAGACAAGTCGGCTTACGATGCCGCCTACGCTCGCTTCTCTGCGGCAAAGGCCGCGCTCGACGACTTGAAGTCGTCAGGCGGGGAGGAAGAGGTCGACCTCTTGAGATACCAGACGTCGGAGCTTGAAGAGGCGGGGCTCACGGACGACGACGAAAACATCGCCCAGAGGCACGCCGCAGCCGCCCATGCGGAGGAGATCGTCGAGAGCGCCAACGAGATAACGGAGCTTCTTGGCGGCGACGGCGGCGCGTCGAGGATATTCGCGGCGCTCAGGCCGAAGTTCGCGGCGATTGCGCGTCACTTGCCGGAGGCCGAGGCGTGGTCTGCGGAGCTTGACGAGCTTTCGGTAAGGACGGAGGAGCTTTCAAGGTCGGTCGCTGACGCAGCGTCTGCCGCAGACTGCGGCGAAGAGGATTTCGAGTCGCTCGACCGCAGGCTGACTCTCGTGAACAAGCTTAGGCGAAAGTACCTTCCGGGCGGCGGCGACAGTCCCGTTTCCGAGCTGATTGCTCTTTTGGACGCGAAGAAGAAGAGGCTTGCCGACCTTGAAAGCAGGGACGAGCGGATTGCAGAGCTCGAGAAGTCCGTCGCGGCGGCCGAGAAGGAGGTTAGGAAGGAAGGGTCTCTCCTCTCGAAGAGGCGTTCCGCGGCAGCTTCTCGGCTTTCAAGAGCGGTTGACGCGCAGTTGCGCGACCTCGGCTTTTCGGCTGCCGCGTTTTCCGTTGCGATTGAGGAGGCGGATCCCGGGCCATCAGGAATGGATCGTGTCATCTACGTCTTCAGTCCGAACGCGGGGGAGCCTCCGCGTCCGCTTGCAGCCATCGCCTCGTCGGGAGAGCTATCGCGAGTGATGCTCGCCCTCAAAGCCGTGATTGGCGCAGGCGGGAAGGCCACCGTGGTGTTCGACGAGATCGACGCCAACATCGGCGGCGAGACCGGCAAGATTGTAGGCGAGAAGATGCGTACGGTGGCGAAGCAGAGCCAAGTCGTCGCGATAACGCATCTTCCGCAGAGCGCGGCCTGCGGAGAGCGCCACCTCGTGGTGTCTAAGGGCGTATCCGGCGGCAGGACCCGCACCAGCATCAAGATTGTCGAAGGAGAAGACCGGGTGTCGGAACTCGCCAGGATGCTCGGTGGCGAGAAACTTACAAGCGTTGCGCGCAGGCATGCAAAGGAGCTACTTGACGTATCCCGTTGAGACTGTCTCAGGGCTTTTCGGAGAAAGCGACGCGCTATCCAAGGCCGTCGGAGCTTCGCGCATTCTAATTGTGGCTGATTCCAATTTCGTCCACAGGAACGACGGGATCGGGCTCAAGATTGGGCGTTACGTAAGCGAGAGGGACCTTGCGTTGGCAGCACCTCCAGTCGTCTTTTGCGGTGGAGAAAAAGTGAAGCTGGACGATTTCGCAAGCGTGAGGAAAGTGATCTGCGCGGCTATAGACGCCGAAATCGGCCCAGACGACGCAATCCTTGCAATCGGTGGAGGTTCGATACTCGACGTCGCCGGCTACGCGGCAGCCCAGATCGGAGGGGGCACGGGGTTGATACGGGTTCCGACCACACCCGCTGCGATGCTTTGCGCGGCTTTCGCAAAGACTGCGGCGCTTGACTTGCATGGCAGGAAAGACTCGATATCCCTGCCGTCCGTGCCGAGGGCCGTTCTCATAGACACGTCCTTCGCAGACACCGTCCTCGACGGGGTTTGGAGCGCCGGAATTGCCGAGGCCGTCCGGCTCGGCGTCGAGAGGGACAGGCCTCTCCTAAAACTGTCGGTTGACCTTGCAGAGCGTTTCGCATCGCGAGACAGGGCGGCGCTTGACGAGCTTGTCGCGGCGACCGTGTCCGTAAGAAGGCGGGCGGAGGAGGCCAGCCTCGGGCTATCGGTCGCTGCAGAGCTTGAGCCGAAGAGCGGCTGGAAGCTCCCGCACGGCTATGCCGTTGCAATAGGAATCCTTGCGGATATTGTCTCTCAAATTAGGGATGGAATGCCTTGCGAGGGCGATCTTGAGACATGTCGCGACGTCCTTGGCCGGTGCGGAGCCCTTGACGGACTCCACCATTCAAGACATATTCTTCCCCCCGAACTCGAAAATTTTTGATATTATACACATATCTATGAAATCTGTTCTTTCTATTTTTGCTGTTGTCGCGGTTTCAGCGGCTATGGCCGTAGATGTCACGGCTGTCAGGGTCGTTGCTGTAGATGGGTTCGGTGGAGACACCGGATCTGTCGCTAGCCGTTGCCAGACGAGGGTCGGAACGCCCTACGATCCAGTGGTCGTCACCCGTGACGTAAACGCGCTCAAGTCGTCCGGAGAGTTCGAGGATATCTCCGCCTCTGCCAGCGAAGCAGCAGGTGGAGTCGAGGTCACGTTCCGGGTAAGGCGCAAGTTCCGGTATGCGCCTCCGCTTGTCGTGAAGGGCTGCGATTTCTTCAGCGAGTCGAAAGTCGCAAAGGAATCTGGCCTCAAGGATGGGTTTATGTATGGCGAAGCCGATCTTGCGGCCGCGGCCGCCAAGGTCCGCCTTGCATACCAGAAGAAGTATTTTACCGATGCGAAGGTAGTGCCCAAGGTCGATGTCGTTTCAGACAACAACGCCACTGTGACTTTCATCGTCGACGAGGGCGTGCGCAGGAAGATATCCGAAGTCGTGTTCGACGGCGCTGCGCATGCAATCGAGTCGTCGGCGATCAGCAGGAACGCCAATCCGTTCTACGGCCTTGAGGCCGACGAGTTCGACGCCGTCGAGCTCCGCGACGCCATCGACGACTATCCCTGGTGGAACCCGGTCGGATGGTTCACCGACGCCCCAGTCACGGCCGACCAGCGGGCGCTGTGCTGCGACAAGATAGCCGAAGTCTATCGCAACCACGGCTATCTCGACGTGAATGTCACGGGACCGGAAATAGTCGACGCAGGAGACGGTGCGAACAATCTTGTATTCAAGGTCGAGGAGGGACCTCAATACAAGGTCGGCGCAGTTTCCATATCGGGGCTCACGAAATACACGGAGGGGGACGTCGCCGCCAAGAGCGACCTTCCCGCCGAGGGTTCCATCGCCGGGCGCAAAGTCCTTGACGACGCGGCCGACCGCGTGAAAATCGCCGTCGGCTCGGGCGACGCGGGGCTCGCCGACACTCGCGTAACGGTGAAGTTCGTGCCTTCCGAGACGGACCCGTCGTCAGTCGACCTGGTCTTTGTGGTGGTCGAAGGCGTTCCCGTCGTCATCAACGACGTCAAGGTGCGAGGCAACGACTATACGAAGGACAACGTGATCCGCCGCGAAATCGCCCTGGGACCGGGAGACAGGATGCTCGAAGACAGGGCCGACAGGTCGAAGAAGCGACTTGAAAACCTCGACTACTTCTCGCGTGTCAGGTACTACCTCGAGCCGTGCGACAGGGGCAAGGACCAGAATGGCTCCGAATACCGCAACCTCGTGTACGAGGTCGAGGAGAAGAACACAGGTTCCTTCATGGTCGGCGTCGGAGCTTCTTCCGTAGACTCAGTCTATCTGACGGCCGAAGTAAGCCAGAACAACTTCGATCTCTTCGCTCCGTCCAAGTTTTTCCGCGGCGCAGGCCAGAAGGGAAGGGCATACGTCGCATGGGGCCCGCGCTACCAGAGCATGGAGCTCGGGTTCGTAGAGCCTTACTTCCTGACGCGCATGCTGGAGCTCTCGGTCGACGTATATCGCAGGCTTCGCTGGTACGACCAGTACGATCTCATTCGCTCCGGCGTCAACGCCTCGATTTCCTATCCAGTCAAGTTCTGGCCGACGTGGAACCCCTTCGGCAGGCTGGGAATCGGACTCTCCGGCGAATACATAGAGTTTGACGACGTCGAGAACGGAGTCCGCTACTTGAAAAACGGCAAGGTGGTGTCGTTTAGGGATGAAGACCGTCGCTACGGCGACGCGTTTGAGCCTGTCGTGCACCTTTTCTGGGTGCGGGATACGCGCGACAACTTCAAGATCCCGACCAAGGGCTACCGTACGAGGCTCTTCTTCGACCTCGGTCCTGCGGGCGACAACGAGTACTGGAGACTCGGGCTTTCGCACAGAAGCTATTTCAACGTGTGGAAGCGCTACGGCCATGTGCTCATGGCGGGCCTTCGCGCCGAGACCATAGACGCAATCTCCGACGAAGTGCCGATTTACAACAGGATGTTCCTCGGCGGCCCGAAGACAATCCGCGGCGTGAAATATCGCCATGTCGCGCCGATGGCAAGCCGGGATCCCCTGCGTGACGTCGACTCCGCCCCTTGGGGCGGCCAGACTCTCTTCTGCGCAAACTTCGAATACACAATCCCGATTGTCAAGATGTTCAGGCTGGCGATGTTCAGCGACCTCGGCTCTGTCGGGGAAGATGACTTCGACCTTGACATGAACGACACCTTTGCATGGACCGTCGGCGTGGGCGCAAGGTTGGACATCCCGATGTTCCCGATACGCCTTGACCTCGCGACGCCCATAGAGAAGCCGGATCGTGCGGAGAAGGAGGTGTTCTCTTTCACGGTCGGCTACGACTTCTGATAAATTCTCCGACATTGAAAAACAGGAAGGGTTAAGATGAAAAAACTGATATTCGCGGCTGTTGCCGCATCTGCAATCGCCGCCTCGGCGGAGCTCAAGCTCGCAACGGTCGACATGGCCGTCCTCGTCCGCAACCATCCGGACTACGACCGCAACGATAAGCTTCTTGAATCCACAGACAGGGACTACCAGAAGAAAGTCGATTCAATAAAGGAAGAGGGCGAGGCTCTCCAGGCCGAAGGTCGCAAGCTCGTTGACGAGCGCAGGAACCCGATGCTAAGCGAGAAGGCCAAGACCGACATAGAGAAGAAGCTAACCGATATCCAGCAGAAACTCGTTGCCACGGAGCAGCGCTACCGTTCCGAGGCGATGCGCTGCCACCAGGACCTTCAGGATCTCAGGCAGCGGCTTCTGAAGACGACGACTGAGGACCTTCGCCAGCGTGTGAGCGCTTTTGCGAAAGACAAGGGCTACGACATGATCTTGGATTCCAACGCCGCGGCGTACGCTTCGGATTCGCTGGACGTCACGTCCGCCGTCCTGTCGGCGATGGGGGTCGATCCATCCAAGGCCAAGGGCAGAGATGAAGGCAAGTGACATTGCGCGCGCCCTCGGCGGAAAGCTCGAGGGCGAAGATGTCGAGCTTTCGGCATGCGCCGGCCTCGAGGAGGCTCGGGCCGGGGACTTGAGCTTCTGCAAGGACGCGAAGCACGTTCGCCTCGTTGAGACTACCGCCGCTTCGGCCGTGCTCCTCCCGGAAGACTGGAGCCACGGCGCGCCGTGCGCGGTGATAAAGGTCGCGGATCCAGACCTCTCGTGCATGAAGGCCGCCGCAATGCTGGCGCTGCCGGAGCCCGTGCGCAGCCCGGGCGTCCATCCGACGGCGCTCGTCGATCCTTCCGTCAAGCTCGGGCGCGACGTTCACATCGGGGCGTTCACCGTAGTGGAGAAGGGGTCTGAGATCGGCGACGGCGCCGTCATTGAGGCGCAGGTGTTCATAGGCGAGAACTGCCGCGTCGGCGGGCGCACGCACATCTATCCGCAGGTTACGCTGCGCGAAGGCACCGTTGTCGGAAAGGAATGCATAATTCACTGCGGTGTCCGGCTCGGCGGCGACGGCTACGGGTTTACCAACGGGCTCAACAAGGACGGTTCCGTCCATATCGAGAAGATTCCTCAGCTCGGAATCGTTGAAATCGGCGACGGCGTCGAGATCGGGTCTAACACGACTATTGACCGCGCGAGGATAGGCCGCACCTACATAGGCCCCATGACGAAGATCGACAACCTCGTTCAGATCGGCCACAACGTCAAGATAAAGGGATATTCGGGCCTTATCGCCCAGTCTGGCGTAGCTGGCTCGACCGAAATCGGGATGGGCTGCCTCATCTGGGCGCAGGCCGGCATATCCGGGCACATCAAGATCGCCGACGGCGTGCAGGTTGGGCCTCAGGCCGGAGTGCCGCAGACGCTCGACGGCAGCGTGAAATACGTGCTTGGCTCCCCAGCCATGCCGATGAGGGATTTTGCGGCGGCAACGCTTGCGCCGAAGGCCATTGCCAAGATGAAGGCCGAGATAAAGGCTATCAAGGAGAAAATTAAATGAACATCGACACTATGTGCGTCCAGGGCGGATACATCCCCAAATGCGGGGAGCCGCGTCAGGTTCCGATCTACTCGTCAACCACCTTCAAGTACGACACTTCGGAGCACATGGCGGACCTTTTCGACCTCAAGGCGTCCGGCTATTTCTACACGAGGCTTGCAAACCCGACAAACGATCTCGTCGCCAAGAAGATTGCCGCGCTCGAAGGGGGCGTGGCGGCGATCCTTACGAGCTCCGGCCAGGCGGCATCGACCTTTGCCGTCCTGAACCTCTGCAACGCCGGCGACCATGTAGTCTCCTCTGCCCGCATATACGGCGGGACGTTCAACCTCTTCGCGGTTTCGCTCAAGAAACTTGGCATAGAGTTCACGTTCGTGGATCCAGACGCCGACGAAAAGACGATACAGGCGGCCTTTCGCCCGAACACCAAGTGCATGTTCGGCGAGACCGTGGCAAATCCGTCCGGCTCGATTCTCGACATTGCGAAGTTCGCTCGCATCGCCCACAGAAACGGCGTGCCCCTGATCGTCGACAACACTTTCCCGACTCCCGTCCTCTGCAGGCCTTTCAAGTTCGGATGCGACATAGTGACGCACGCCACGACGAAGTACATGGACGGACACTCCTCGCAGGTAGGCGGGTGCATAGTGGATTCAGGAAACTTCGACTGGGCGAAGCACGCAGACAAGTTCCCTGGCCTTGTCGAGCCCGACGAATCGTATCACGGGCTGAGCTACGTCAAGGCGTTCGGCAAGCTCGCCTACATAACGAAGTGCACCGCGCATCTTATGCGCGACTTTGGCTCGATCCCCTCGCCGTTCAACGCCTTTTTGCTGAACCTGGGCCTTGAGTCGCTGCACCTCAGGATCCGCCGCCATGCAGAGTCGGCCCTCAAGATCGCCAAGTGGCTGAAGACCCAGAAGAAGGTCGCGTGGGTCGAGTTCGCGGGGCTCCCTGGCTCGAAGTACGCAAAGCTCGTAAAGAAGCAGTTCGACGGACCGGCCCCTTGCGGAGTTATGACGTTCGGCATAAAGGGCGGGCGCAAGGCGTCCATCAGGTTCATGGACGCCTTGAAACTCATAGGGATCGTGACGCACGTCGCTGACGCATGGAGCTGTGTGCTGCATCCGGCCTCTCATACGCATCGCCAACTCACCGACCGCCAGCTCAAGGAGGCCGGAATTCCGCCGGATCTCATCCGGTTTTCGGTTGGCCTTGAGGATCCGGCTGACCTCATAGCCGACTTGAAGCAGGCCCTTGCAAAAGTCTGATGCGCCTTTCGTAGTCGTCGTGACGTATAAAAGGGGATACTGAGGATGAAGAAAAACTTGTTTGCGGCTGGAAGCCTTGCGGTCTTGGCGTCGGTGGTGTATTTCGCATCTGTCGTCTCGTACGCCTTCCCGGGGGAAAGCGCGCATCTTCAGGCGTTGTGGGCCGGGCTTGACCCTGCAGGCGACGTCGCCCATCCGCTAATGGCCGTCTTTGCGCGGCTTTTCGGCGGCGGAAACATGCTTGCCCCTGTCTGCGGCGTTCTTGCCGTCGTTCTTGTGTATCTGCTCGTCACGTCGTTCGTCAAGGGCGTGATTACTTCGGAGCACGCCCGTCCCGACGCCGACGGAATCGGGCTTGTCGCAGGTTATTCCGCCGCGTTGCTGTTCATGCTCTCTCCGGCCGTTCGCGAGTCGGCGTCGCATCTTGAGCCGAGGCTTTTCGACGCGCTGTGGGCTTTTGCCTCGCTCGCCCTGCTGATTCCGTATTCGAGGGCGTCCAAG
>JBGUVV010000029.1:0-3510 GCA_045220525.1 Kiritimatiellia bacterium | reverse complement strand
GCGGCACTTGAACGCGGCAGCTACGTCTTGCCAAGGCGACGGCGCATCAGGCTCAAGGTGCGGCTCCGGGATGTCCGCGCGCATGATCACGAAAAAGCCGAAGACGAAGAACGCGAGAGCTGCGACCTGCACGGGAAGAGCGTCCAGCACATTCGCCTTCGCAACTTCGTTTCCGATTAGGAATCCGAGGATGAGCGGGGAACTCATCCCGCCGACGGAGTTGAACGTGCAGCCATACTGCACGAGCCGGTTGCCGCCGTTTCCGCCGCCGCCAAGCGTGTTGAGAAGCGGGTTTGCCGTCGTGTTGAGCATGCACATAGAAAGCCCCGCGACAAACGCGCCCGCGACATACACGCCGAACGAGGCGACGAAACCGGCCAGTATCTGCAGCGCAACGCCGAGAATCCCGACCGAGACGGCCGCAAGCGACGTGAAGCGGTATCCGCGGCGCTTGAGGACCATCCCGCACGGAAGCCCCATGAAGAGGTAGGCGAGGAAGTTGGCAGACGACCCGAACTGCGAAAGCGCGTTCGACGCGCCGAACTGAGCCTTCACGACCGCCGCAAGCGGTCCCGTGAACATGGTGACGAACCCCACCATGAACACCATGCCGAACATCACAGCGATCGTAAGCTTGTTTTTCATCTCACTCCTCCCAACCTCTCAAACCCCTCAAACCTCTCAAACCTCAATAATTATCGCACCTGTAGAACTCGATGGCCTCGTCGGAGACCTCGATGCCGAGGCCAGGCTTGGTCGGGATAGCGGCGTAGCCGTTCACCGTCGGGATGTCGTCCGGCACGAGGTCGTGGCGGATCGGGGTGTCCTGCTCGCAGTATTCGAGTATCTCGGCATTCGGAATCGCAGCGATGATCTGAAGCGAGGCCGCCTCGACGATGCCGGAGCTCCAGCAGTGCGGAACGACGTTTATTGCGTTGACTTCCGCGTAGTTCGCTATCCGCATCGCCTCGGTGATGCCGCCGCAGCGCGTGATGTCGGGCTGCACGAAGCCGAGCTTGCAGTAGTCGATGAGCTGCTTGAAGCCGAAGCGCGTCGTCTCGTTCTCGCCGCAGACGATGCGGACGGACGTAGATTCCTGCAGCCGCTTGTAGCCAAGGTAGTCATGAGGCCACAGCGCCTCCTCGACGGCGTAAGGACGATACTGCTCGATCGCCTTCACGAGCTGGATGCGGCTCGCGACGTCGATAGTCACCTTGTCGGACGGGATGTAGCCGATGTCGAAGAGGAGATCGACGTCGTCGCCCACCGCCTCGCGCGCGGCCTTGCAGAGCTTCACCTCGGTGGCAAGGTCCTGCTCGAAGCCGCCCCAGCCCATCTTGATCGCCGTGTAGCCCTTCGCCTTCCACTTGAGGGCCTCCTCCTTCGCTTCCTCTTCAGTGTATGGCATTAGGACCGACGCGTAGGCACGCACCTTGTCGCGGTACTTGCCGCCGAGAAGCTGCCAGATGGGCTTGCCGAGCGCCTTGCCGAGGATGTCCCAGATCGCGATGTCTATTCCGCTCATCGCCTGGATCGCCGCACCGTGGTTGCCGTAGAAGTTGCAGTGCAGGTACATGTCGTCCCAGATCTTCTTGTAGTCGAACGGGTCGCGGCCGATGACGACGTTCTTGAGCCCCTGGCACGTGCGGTGCGAGACAGGAGAGTCGATGATGGCCTTTATGACCCACGGAGCGGAATCCACCTCGCCGTAGCCGACGATGCCCTCGTCGGTCGTCACGCGGACGATTATGCCGTCCTGGGCGCTGTCGTTGATTTCCTTGATCTCGCCCTTCTGGCGGACTGGTATTGCCTCTACTTTTACTATCTTCATTTTTCTCCTTGTCTTTCCTTTGCTTGAAACTTGTCACGGAACCAGCACCGCCTTGATGAGGCCGTCTGGGTGCCTGTCAACAAGATCGATTGCCTCTGGCAGTTCGTCGAAGCCGAAGCGGTGCGTCACCATGTCGGCGTTGTTGAACTTGCCGCCAGCGATGAGGTCCATAAGGGGAACCCATGCAAGCTCGTTGTTCGTTCCGCCGCAGATCGTCAGCTGGCGGAATATGACGTCGTCAACTGGAAGAGCCATCTTGGTGCCCGCCGACGGAATCCCGTAAAGATGCACGACTCCCCCTGCCGCGCACAGCCTGATTGCGTTCTCGAACGTCGCCGCCGCGCCTGCGGCGTCGATGGAAAGGTCAACGCCAAGGCCTCCAGTCTCGGAGCGGACGACCTCGTCAAGGCTAAGCTCCTTCGTGTTCACGACCACGTCGGCGCCGAAGTGCCTCGCGTCTGCAAGGCGCGAGAGGTTGCGCCCGGCGGCGATCACCTTCTTCGCGCCATAGCACTTCGCCGCCTGGATGAAGGAAAGCCCCGCTACGCCGACGCCCTGCACGAGGACAGTCGCGCCCATCTGCGGCGGGTTCCTGTATATGCGGCCAAACGGGCATATCGACGCCTCGAGAATCGCGCCCTGCTCGTCGGTCATCGCCTCCGGCATCTTGCGGCAGCAGTTGTCGGGCACGGCCACGTATTCCGCGTAACCGCCGTCGAACGGGGGAAAGCCTATTTCGCCCGCCTCGGGGCAGAGGTGCTTGTTGCCCGTCCGGCACTTTACGCATATCCCGCAGCCGACCGACGTCTCAACGACAACGCGGTCGCCGACGCTTACGCCCTTCGCGCCCTCCCCAAGCTCCGCGACTTCGCCGCAAATCTCGTGGCAGAGGACGCCGGGAGGATTCCACGCGCCGAACCGCCCGCGCACGATCGACACGTCCGTCGAGCACACCCCGGCGGCGCGAACCTTTAGGACAACCCATCCCGGCTTGGCGACGGGATCGGGATACCCCTTCTCCAGTCGAATCTTGTCCGTTCCTTCCCAAACCCATGCCTTCATATCACGAAATACTCCATTTCCCTTGGATAGTCAAAAAGGTTCACAATTCCATTCGCGCCGACAAGATAGTCGTTCTCCACGCGAATGCCGAAATCCCCTTCGAAATACAGCCCTGGCTCCAACGTGCAGACGACGCCTTCCTCAAGACACGTCATGTCGCCAAGCTCGAACGCAGGCTTCATGTAGGGCTTGGGTCCTACGATGTGCCCGACGTGATGCGGCATTTTCCCGCCATAGCCGCGCGAAACAAGAAGCGCCTCCACATCCCTCTTCAGATCTTCGCAGCAGAGCCCGGCGCGGACGATCTTCTCGCCGAGCTTCTGGCATGCAAGGACAGTTTCGTATGCCTCGCGCTGACGCGCAGAGGGCTCGCCGAAGAAGAACGTGCGGCACGTGTCGCTCCACGTTTCGCCGCGCCGGACGGAGAGGTCAAGTATGAACGCGTCGCCCGCCTGAAAGACGTAGTCCGTCGGCGGGCCCTCGATTGCGCCCGACCTCGCGCCGCCTACGAAGTCGCCTATGAATTCATGGGCTTCAGTTCCGCAGACGGCGTCAACCGCTTCGCGCACAATCTCAAAGGCGTCCTTCTCGGCCATGCCGACTCGCAATTTAGCACG
>JBGUVV010000028.1:0-14340 GCA_045220525.1 Kiritimatiellia bacterium | reverse complement strand
GTTGGAGGGTGGTTGCATGCGTGGCGGATTCTTCATTAGTTTGTGGCGTAGGATTTTGATATAATATGCACACAAAGGGTTGTGATTCTATAGCTTGTGGTGTGGAGGCGGCAAGGAACTCTTTGTGTGGAAAAGGCGTGGAACCAACAATGGCAAGGAGGGTAGCAAATGATTGAGAATGGTAACGACAGGAATGATGAAATGCCAGTTGTGCTTTATACTTCGCCCGATGGCAAGGTGACTGTAAATGCCCTTGTCAAAGACGAGACGCTTTGGATGACGCAAATGGCTCTGGCGGAGCTCTTTGGATGTACGCTTGAGAATGTAATAATGCATCTAAAAAATATATATTCCGAGCAAGAACTGCAAGATTCCGCAACTACTAAGGAATTCTTAGTAGTTCGAACGGAGGGAACCCGGCAGGTTTCCCGTTCGATCAAGCACTACAACTTAGACGCCATAATCGCTGTTGGATATCGCGTCAATTCGCGTCGGGCGACCCAATTCAGGATATGGGCGACGAGCGTTCTTAAGGAATACATCATCAAGGGTTTTGCCCTTGATGACAACCGCCTTAAGAAAGGCGGGAATCCTTTTGGGCAAGATTACTTTAGCGAGCTTCTTGAACGAATCCGCTCCATTCGGGCAAGCGAGCGGCGCATCTGGCAGCAGATTACCGACATATTTGCCGAGTGCTCGATTGACTATGACAGAAGTTCGCCCATCACGCGCGACTTCTACGCAATGGTCCAGAACAAGTTCCACTATGCGATAACTGGTAAGACTGCCGCCGAGATTGTCTTCGAGAATGCCGACCATACAAAGGCGAACATGGGTCTCACCACCTGGGACAACGCCCCTAACGGACGCATTCTCAAGAGCGATGTCACCATTGCAAAGAACTATCTAACGATTCCGAAGATTCGTCAGCTGGAGCGCGCTGTTACCGGCTTCTTTGACTACATTGAGGGGTTGGTCGAGCGCGGGAACACGTTCACCATGGAAGCGTTCGCAAAATCCGTCAATGCCTTTCTTGAGTTCAACCAATACAAGGTGCTTGAGGGTTATGGACGGGTAAGCCGCCAGGCGGCGGACGATAAGGCCGGAATAGAATACGACCAGTTCAATAGAACTCAGAAGATCATTTCTGACTTTGACCGCGAAGTCAAACGACTTCTCGACGGTGACAAGCCAGACAGCGGCAAGCGCGGCAAATAATAGGGCATGTGCTGCGGCTGGGCGATTGTTGTTTTGTTTACAATCCGTTAACAATCGTGCGATATAATTGCGCACGTAAACCGGAAGAATCCGGAGAAAGGAAAGTAAACATGAATAAGATCGGCAGAAAGGGAATCGCCGGCACCATGGCCGGCATAGTCGCGATGACGGCCGTGATCGGCCTTGCCGCGGCATCGTGCAACGAGAAGAAGGACTGCTCGCTGAAGTCGTCGGAGGCGTCGGTCGTGACGAACGAAAACGGCTCGATAGCGCGCTCCTTCGTCGAGACTACCGTCTCCACCAACGGCAACATGGTGACGGAGCACCGCCGCGAGACGCGCACCACGATCGACAACGACGGCAACCTGCTCGCGACGACGACGAGCGAATACGCGCAGAGCTACCCTGTCGGCGACACCGGCATGGCGGCCCTCTCGACCACGCTCGGCGAGAAGAAGGGCAAGGAAAAACCGGCTTCAAGCGCCGATTCGTTCCTGGGCCTCAAGTTCGGCGAGGCGTTCGAGGGCACGAACTTCGTGCAGGACGCAGACGAGCCTACGCTCCTCAGGACGACATTCAAGCCGAAGACGGCTCTTGCCGGCTTCGACGACTACTACGTCTATGTGACTCCCAAGACCCACAAGGTCGCCAAGGTCTATGCCTGCGCAAAGGAGGCTGTCGACCGGGAGGCCGGGTGGAGGCGCAACTACCTTATAGAGGCGCTTGAGAAGAAATACGGCACCTGGGCGAGGCCCCGCAGCTGGTGCAGGCCCATCTACACCTTCGACATCGGCTCCGGCCGCTATGTGACGGCTTGCCTTGCCGGATGCTCAAGCGACTACGAGACGGTGCTTGTCGCGTGGGACGAAGCCGTGCTTGCCGCTGGCGCAGAGGAAGACGAGGTGCTTCGCAGGGAGGCTCGGAAGACTGCCGCCGAGAGGCGCAGGGCCAGGGTCAGCGAGGCCGCAGACGCGTTTTGAGCGTGCGCACTTTCAAAAAAGCGGTTTTTTTGGTAAAATACCAAGAAATTCTCTCAACGGAATGGAGAAAACATGCTGGAAGTAAAGAATCTTAAGAAGAACTTCGGCGACTTTGCCGCGGTGAAGGGCGTTTCCTTCACCGTTGGCGAGGGCGAGGTTCTGGGCTTTCTCGGGCCCAACGGCGCGGGAAAATCGACGACAATGAGGATGATTACGGGCTTTTTGCCCCCGACGTCTGGTACCGCGGTCATAGACGGGCACGACATCATTTCAGACCCGATTGCCGCAAAGGCCGCCCTGGGCTATCTGCCCGAGGCGGCTCCGAGCTACAAGGCGATGACCGTGAAGGAGTATCTGGCGTTCATCGCCGAGGTTCGCGGCATGCGCGACGTTGCTGCGGCCGTGGCGGACGTCATCGTAAAGGCGAAGCTTGAGCCCGTGGCGGGCCAGACCATCGAGACCCTTTCCAAGGGCTACCGCCAGCGCACGGCGTTCGCGGCGGCGATCATACACGATCCGAAGGTCCTCATCATGGACGAGCCCACTGACGGCCTCGACCCCAACCAGAAGTTCACCGTCCGCCAGATGATCAAGGACATGGCCGCGCAGGGCAAGGCGATAATCATCTCGACCCACATTCTTGAGGAAGTCGATGCCGTCTGCTCGAAGGTCGTCGTGATCTCGGGCGGCGACAAGAAGTTCGACGGCACCCCCGCCGAGCTCAAGGCGCTTGACCCGAGCGGCCGTCTCGACGTCGTGTTCCGCAAAATGACCATGGGGGAGGCCAAGTGATGAAAAACATTAAGGCTGTCTTCAAGCGCGAGTTCAAGTCGTATTTCGACTCGCCCGTCGCGTATGTATTCCTTACGGCGTTCCTCGTGCTGATCGGGTTTTTGACGTTTGGCGTCGCCATGCTCTACGAGCGCCGCCAGGCCGACCTCACGCCGTTCTTCTTCTGGCATCCCTGGGTGTATCTCCTCCTGGTGCCGGCGGCGACGATGGGCCTTTGGGCCGACGAGCGGCGCAATGGCACCGCCGAGCTCCTGCTCACGCTTCCGATGACCGTGTGGGAGGCCCTCATAGGCAAGTTCCTCGCGGCGTGGTCGTTCCTCGGGATCGCCCTTGCGCTCACGTTCCCCGTGACGCTAACCGTGGGCTACCTCGGCTCGCCCGACTGGGGCGCCGTGTTCTGCGGCTACTTAGGCTCGTTCCTGATGGCGGGCGCGGCGGCGGCGGTCGGCGTGTGCGCCTCGACGCTTTCGCGCTCGAGCGTGGTCGGCTTCGTGATTTCGCTCGCGATGCTCTTCGTGCTCATGATCTCGGGCTTCGACCCCGTCGTCGGGGCTGTCGCGGGGTGGGGCGTTCCGACGTGGATAACCGACGCCGTGGCGGGCTGCTCGCTCCTCAAGCACTTCGAGTCGATGCGCCGCGCGGTCATTGACTTCGCCGACATCGGCTACTACGTGGGGGTGATCGTCTTCTTCCTCGCGGCGGCAAAGACGATTACCGACGGGCGCCGTGGCGCGTCGAAGGGAGTTGTCGGCCTCGTTGCGATAGCGGTCATCGCCGTCGCGGCGGATTTCGTCCTCGCGGCGCTGCCGCTCCGCGGCGATTTCACCGCCGAGGGCCTCTACACGCTTTCCGGCGGCTCCAAGGCCGTCCTCGGCAAGCTTGATGAGGACGTGACAGTCAAGTTCTACGTGAGCACTTCCTCCGCGGAGATGCCCATCGCCCTCAAGACCTACGCCCAGCGCGTCGGCAACCTCCTTAAGGAATACGAGCGCGCGTCTGGCGGCCGCATGGCCGTCGAGACATACGACCCGAAGCCTGACTCGGACGCCGAGGAATGGGCGCAGCGCTATGGAATCGAGCCTCAGACGGTCAATCCGTTCGGCTCGCCCATATACTTCGGCCTCGTCGCCGTGTGCGGCGACCACGAGGAGACGCTTGGCGTCCTCTCGCCCAAGACCGAGGCCACACTTGAATACGACATCACGCGCCTCGTAACGCGCGTCGCCTGGCCCGAGAGGCCGGTGATCGGGGTGATGACGTCGCTTCCCGACGTGATAGGCGGGCAGGCTAACCCGATGATGATGCAGATGGGCCAGCGTCCCCCGCAGGGATGGGCTGCGTTCTCCGAGCTTGCGAAGGACTACGAGGTTAGGACCGTCGCGACTGACGCCGATGAAATCGACGCGGACGTGAAGGCCCTTGTGCTCGTCCACGCCAAGGATCTCTCGGACAAGACCCTCTACGCGATCGACCAGTTCGTCCTCAGGGGCGGCAAGCTCGTCGCGTGCGTCGATCCGTTCTCCATCAAGGACATGATCGCCTCCCGCCAGCAGCAGAACCCTATGATGATGCAGATGGGCGGCCAGGACGGCCCCTCGACCCTCGGAAAGCTCTTCGACGCATGGGGAGTCAAGTTCGACACGGCCAGGATAACCGGCGACCTCGCGGCTTCGACCAAGCTCAACAACGGGCAGGGCGGCGTGGAGGAGAACCCGGCGTTTCTGAGCCTCGGGGCCGCCAACATGGACGCGGGCGACCTGCTCGTCCAGGGCCTCACGCAGGTGATGATGCCGTTTGCCGGCGCGTTCTCGTTCACGAAGGGCGAGAATGACGAGGGCCTTGAGTTCACGCCCGTCATAACGACGGCGAAGGACACCTCCTGCTCCGTCGACAAGATGTCCGTGCAGTTCGGCGGCGGAATGAAGGACATGATCCCGGACGGCCACGAGCGCGTTCTTGCGGCAAGGCTCTCGGGGACCTTCAAGACCGCATTCCCGAAGGGGCCGGACGGCACGAACGACGTATCCAAAGCGCTCGCCGAGGGCAAGAGCTCTGTCCTGCTCGTAGCCGACTCCGACTTCCTCGCCGACGACTTCTGCGTGCGCGTCATGAAGACTCCTTTCGGGGCGATCCCGCAGCTCATAAACGACAACCTCACGCTCTTCTCCAACGTCATCGAGCAGTTCGCCGGACGCGAGGAGCTCATCGGCGTGAGGAGCCGCGGCGCTTCCGACAGGCCCTTCACGGTCGTGAACGACCTTGAGGCCCAGGCGATGCGCAAGTGGCAGCGCCGCCAGGCTGACTTCGAGGCCGAGCTGCAGATGACGCAGCAGCGCCTCCAGGCCCTGCAGAAGCAGAAGAGCGGCGACGAGCGCTACATCCTCTCGCGCGAGCAGCAGGACGAGATCCTCAAGCTCCGCAAGGCGCAGGCCGAGACGCGCAAGCAGCTCAAGAACGTCCGCAAGGAGCTCACCGCCGACATCGATTCGCTCGGGCTCCTCCTCAAGTGCATCAACATCGCGCTAATACCGGTCCTGGTCGTGGTATTCGGCCTCTTGCGCGGGCTTGTCCGCAGGCGCGGGTGATTATTCGGAGATAAGGAAATGACAAACAAGAATCTCGTGGTTTTGGTGTCCGCGGCCGTCGTCTTGGGCGGCGCGGCGTATTTCCTCGGCGGAGCCTCGAAGGGCTCCGCCCCCAAGCTCAACGGGAAGGCGATTCTCCCCGGGTTCAACGCGGCAGATGTCGCGAAGGTCGAAATCGGCGGCAAGCTCACGCTCGCGGCGAGCGACAAGGGATGGGTCGTTGAGTCGCTCTACGGCTATCCCGCCTCGCGCGACAAGATCGCCGAGAACCTCCTCAAGCTCACGGAGCTCAAGGTCGGCCAGGTCGCCCGCGGGCGCAAGCTCGGCGACACCCACTCGCGCAAGGCGACCGGCCAGGCGGCAATGTACGGCGGCGGCTATCCCGACGGGCGCTATCTCGCCTTCGAGGGCGAGACGGTGCTCGTAAAGGACACGCTCGACGCGTTCGACGGCGATCCCAAGAAGTGGTGCGACACCCGCATTGCCTCGATCTCGTCGTCCGACGTGACGGCCGTCGCGTTCTCCCACGCCGGAGAGACGGTGGAGCTTGAGAAGGGCACTAACTCGACTTGGGTCCTCAAGGGGCTCGGGCCGAAGGAGGAGCTTGACACGACCAAGACCTACTCGCTCGATTCCGCCCTCTCCTACCTCGACTTCTCGTCCGTTGCGGACCCGAAGCTCACCGAGGAGGAGCTTGGCTTCTCTACTGGCTTCGTCTATACCGTGACGGTCAAGGAGGGCTCCAACACCGTCCAGCGCACGGCGCACGTCGGCAACAAGGTCAAGGGCGGCAGCGACCGCTACTTCAAGCTCGACGACGGCAAGTGGATCTTCACGATCGCGTCCTACTCGGCTGACAACATGTCGAAGAAGCGCTCCGACTTGGTGAAGGTCAAGGAAGAGCCAAAGAAGGACGACACGGCCAAGGAACCCGAGGCCAAGAAGGAAGAGGAAAAGAAATAAACCTCAAATTGCATGAAGGAACGCTTTTTTACACGGCTTGACTGGGCCTCCTTCTGGACGGCCACCCTTATATCCGCGGCGGTCTATTACCTCACCCTCGGCCCGAGCGTAGGGCTTGAGGACTCAGGGGAACTTGCGACCGCCGCGGCAAACCTTGGCGTTCCTCACCCGCCGGGATATCCTTTCTGGACATTCTGCTCGTGGCTCTTTTGCAAGGCGTTCGGATGGGTCACCTACATGGGCTATCCGACGCCTGCTTGGTGCGTGTCGCTCTGCTCCGCGACGTTTGGCGCGTTTGCGGCGGGGTGCACTGCGATGCTCATATGCAGGTCGTCGCGCGACTTCATCGGCTCGGACGACGACGTATGCTCGGCCCTCTCCTTCGGCGGGGGCGTTGCGGGGGCGCTTACCTTCGCGCTCTCGCCCGTGGAGTGGTCGCAATCGACGATAGTCGAGATATATTCCCTCAACGCGCTCTTCCTGATGGGCGTATTCCTGCTGACATACCGGTGGATGTGCCGCCCGACGGACAGAATGCTCTGGTTCTCGGCATTCGTATTTGGCCTCGGGCTCACGAACTACCAGGTCCTCCTTTTCGCGATAGTGCCGCTTGCGCTTGTAATCGCCCTAAGGAACTTGCCGCTTTTCCGTGACTTCGCCCTCTATCTCATTCCGATTGCGCTCACATACCAGATTCTCCAGATAGGGCAGCTCGTGAGGGCAAGCCGGGAGATGCAGGCGGACGCGATCAACAAGCACGTTCCGATTGTGGAGGGGTATGCGCCATCGACGACGTTCATCGTCATTGCGCTTGTCGTGCTCGTCGCCTCGGTCGCCTGGGCCGCCGCATCTTCAAGGCGCGGCGAGAAGGTCCGCAAGGTCGTCATGTTCGGCGGCGGCGGCGCGGCAGTTCTCCTCTTCCTTACGTCGCTCATCTTCAAGTCGAAGACGGCGTGGACCGGCCTTTCGGCAGAGGTTGCGCCTCTTATCGCGCCTTCGCGCTATGCCTTTATCGCGGCGGCGGTGGCGGGCAGCGTGGTCGCCGCAGTTCTCGCGGCGATGAAGATCCCCGACGAAGACGACGATAAGAGGGCTCCTCTTCTTGAGCGTCTTGCCTCGCAGTTTGGGAAGGAGCTTGTAATCTCCTCAATTTTGGCCGTCGTCGCGATAGTGGCGGCAGTCATGGTGCCGGAGGCCGGAGACGGCGGATACATGGGGGTGAAGTATCCGTGGGGGAAGTCGACTCTCGTATTCTGGGCGCTCATCCTCGTCCTTGTCGCAATCGCCGCCAGCACAAAGAGGGGCCTTTGCTACGCGATTCCAGTCGCAGGTCTCCACATCGCGGTGTTCACGCTCCTCTCCCGCGGCGCAATGAACGGCCTTACGCATCCGTGCAGCTGGTGGTTCTGGTGGGGGATTGCGTGGAACTTCGTGCTTCTCGCCCTCGTCTGGGCGGTTCTCCCGAACGGCAGGAGCGTCGCGGGCGCGGCGTTCTTCGCACAGCTCGGCGTTTCGTTCTACGCATACATGCCGATAGTCTCCGACCTCAGGAACCCTCCGATGAACTGGGGCTATCCGCGCACTTGGGACGGCTTCAAGCACGCCATCATGCGCGGGCAGTACGAGGCGATAGGCTTCCAGATCCCGAAGTGGGAGGTGATCTGGAACTATTTCGAAGACGTAAAGGTGCAGTTCACAGACCTCCTCATCCCGTTCGCGCTCGTGCCTTTCGCGGCGGGCCACTGGATCGTGAAGAGGGAAAACCGCCGCATGTTCTGGCAGTGGATGATCCCGGCCTTCGTCTGCTTCTTCCTGATGAGCTTCCTCCTCATCGCGCTCGCGAACGTGAAGGGCGACGTGCAGGACGGCTTCATCCAGAAGGTGAAGTTCATCTCGTCCCACGCGATGCTTGCGATGTGGATAGGCTATGGGCTTGTCTTTGCGGCGGTCTTCGCGCTCCGCCGCCTTTCGCCGCGCTTCACGGCAAGGGGCCTCAAGAACGCGGCGTTTGCGTCTGCGTTCGCCATGATAGCCATTTCCTTCGCCTATCCGCTCATCGACAACTACTGCGGCAACTACGTCCTCGGCGTGAACGAGGTCGCCTTCAAGCTCGGCGGCTCGGAGCAGAACGGCCATACCTTCGGCTGGCAGTTCGGCGCCTACCAGCTTGAGGGCGCCAAGGCGATAAACGAGCAGCTTTCCGCCGACGAGGAGCCGCTGCCAGATCCTTCGTGGCCGCCTCCGATGGACAAGTTCGCGATCTTCTTCGGAGGGACGGATCCGGGCAGGTTCGTTCCTACCTACATGATCTACTCCGCGAATTTCCGCCCAGACGTATATCTCATCACCCAGAACGCGCTTGCCGACGACACTTACATGGCCGTCGAGCGCGACCTCTACGGCGACGAGATCTGGATTCCATCGAAGGAGGACTCCGCCGAGGCGTTCAACATCTACGTCGACGAGGTGCAGCGTGGCGTAAGGCCCGCGAACGGCGACATAAAGATAGAGAACGGCCGCGTGCAGGTGACCGGCGCCCTTGGCGTCATGGAGATAAACGGCATCCTTACGAAGATGATGCACGGCCACGACAGGCTGCGCCACGCGTTCTACGTGGAGGAGTCCTACGTAATACCGTGGATGTATCCGTATCTCTCGCCGCACGGGCTCATCATGAAGATCAACGCGGATCCTACGCCATACGACGCAAAGACCGCCGCGAAAGACGCCGATTTCTGGGACTGGTACTTCCGCCGCCTACTCGACGATCCGATGTACAGGCGCGACTTCGCTGGGCAGAAGAGCTTCTCGAAGCTGCGCGCCGCGATAGCGGGGCTCTACTCAAGGCAGGGTCGCCACCGCGAGAGCGCACAGGCGTTCCGCGAGGCGTGCATGCTCTACCCGGCCTCGCCTGAGGCGACCTTTAGGTATGCGCAGGAAAGCCTGCTTCCGTTCAGAAGGTATGGCATTGCGCTTGAGCTCATGGACTACACCGACAGCCTCGACCCCAACAATAAGCGCACGGCGGGACTGCGCGGCTACGTCGCCCGCGCGAAGGCCCTGAACGCGGAGGTTGACCGTGTCGAGGCGAAGCGCCGCGCCGGTGAGAAGCTGAGCGGCGAGGACACGTTCTCCCTCGCCCGTTGCTATTACGAGATGGGCCGCACGGCAGAGGCGGGCCACTTGGTCAGGGGCATCGTCGACTCCACCGGCGACGCCGCCATGCTTCAGGCGATTGCGACGATACTTCAGGACGCGAAGATGGATCCTGACGCCGAGAAGGCGTTCAACAAGTATCTCAAGCAGAGGCCCGGGGACTTTGGCATGTGGCTCGGACTTGCCAAGCTCCAGCACCGCTCCGGCAAGCGCAAGGCTGCGTTTGCGAGCTTCGACCAGGCGGCAAGGCTCGACCCGCGCCAGCTGCAGGAGCTCATCCCCCGCGACCAGGCCCTTTACGATCTTTACGTCGACTGGTACAGGCAGACACAGCAAGGTCGCCAGCATCAGCGCGCGTGGCTGAATTAGAAAATCCGACAATAAGGAGAGAAAAATGGTCAAGGCACCAAAGAAGGGAATCAAGTGGGAGAAGCTGGGCTTCGGCTTCTCGGACGTCAACTGCCATCTGCGCATGACGTGGAAGAACGGCAAGTGGTCGAAGCCGTCGTTCGTGAAGGACCCGTGGATCAAGATGCACATCGGGGCGGCGTGCCTCCACTACGGGCAGGAGTGCTTCGAGGGCATAAAGGCGTTTCGCCAGAAGAGCGGCAAGATCGCCATCTTCCGCCCTGACGAGAACGCGAAGAGGATGTTCCGCACGGCGCAGCGCACGTGCATGCCGCCGATTCCCGTGGAGACGTTCATCGAATGCTGCAAGGCCGTAGTCAGGAAGAACTCGGAGTATGTGCCGCCATACGGCACCGGCGGATCGCTCTACATCCGCCCTCTCCTCATAGGGACAGGCCCCCAGATCGGCGTTGCGCCTGCGTCCGAATACACTTTCATGATAATGGTGATGCCGGTGGGCGCCTACTACAAGGGCGGCATGAAGCCGGTTCGCGCCGTCATCTTCGACGAGTGGGACCGCGCGGCTCCCCACGGCATGGGCGACGTGAAGGTGGGCGGCAACTACGCCGCCGGGATCTTCGCGCACGAGAAGGCGAAGCACGACGGCTGGCCGGTCGAGCTCTATCTCGACGCTAAGACCCACAAGTACGTCGAGGAGTTCGCGACCTCGAACTTCGCGGGCATCTCCAAGAGCGGCGCGTATGTCACGCCCGATAGCTGCTCCGTCCTGCCGTCCGTCACCAACATGTCCCTCAGGCAGTGCGCGAAGGACCTCGGCATCAAGGTCGAGGTGCGTCCCGTCCCGTATGGCGAGATCAAGCGCTTCGAGGCCGTCGCGGCCCTCGGCACGGCGGTCGTCATAACGCCCGTCTGGGAGATCACGCGCGGGAAGGACGTCATCAAGATCTCCGATCCCGAGGCGGTCCATCCGACCTTGCAGAAGCTATACGACGCTGTTCAGGCGATTCAGTATGGCGACGCCCCCGACAAGCACCGCTGGTGCTTTGAGGTGAAGTAGCGGCACGGGGGTTCCGCCGTGGCCGGAGATTCGGCAAAGATCGTAAGAAGGCTCCTCGAAGCGAGGGGAATCGCAGACATAGACGCCTTCCTCAATCCTTCGATCTCCGGCCTTGAGCCTCCAGAGGGGCTCCCCGGCATTGTGCAGGCGGCGGACATCGCGCTTGCCGCAGTTGCATCGCGTCGCAGGATCGTAGTCTTCGGCGACTACGACTGCGACGGAATATGCGCGACTGCAATACTCGTAAAGACGCTGCGTGCCATCGCCGGAGACGATTCGCTTGTCGTTCCGTTCCTTCCCGAGCGTCTCACCGAGGGCTACGGGATGAGCGACGCGTCTGTCGCGAGGTGCCTTGCGGAGAACGGCGACGCGGGTCTTGTCATAACCGTTGACAACGGCATAAACTCGCTTAAGCAGATTGCGGCCCTTAAGGAGAAGGGCGTCGAAGTCGTCGTCACCGACCACCACCTCGCCTCTCGCGCGGAAGGAGGGGGCGACTTTCTCCTTCCCCCGGCGGATGTCGTCGTAAACCCGAAGGTCGCCTCGCCAGATTCCTTTTTCGGGCTTTGCGGGGCGGGAGTCGCGTTTCTTCTTGCGAACAGGATCACGACCGAGGCGAGGAGGAGGGGGCTTTACGGAGGACCTGGCATCGCAGGGCCTCTCCTCGTGCTTGCCGGCCTTGCCACCGTGACAGACATAATGCCGCTTCTCGGGCAGAACAGGATTTTCGTCTCGGAGGCGCTCTCGCGCTTCCGCACTCTCGCGCCGGTGGGGCTTAAGGAGCTTTACCTCCGCGCCGCCCGAAGCGGAAGCGAGAAGATGACTTCAAGGGACTTTGGCTTCATCCTCGGACCGCGCATAAACGCGGCTGGCCGTCTGCACTCGGGAATGGAGGCGCTAAAGCTCGTCCTTTCAGGCGACAGGGAGGAGGCGCGGGAGCTTGCGAGGGTCGTTGACGGATACAACGCCGAGCGCAAGGCGATAGAGCAGGCAATGACGAACGAGGCGATGGGGAAGGTAGTCGCCGACGCCCCTGCGCAGGTCATCGACCTTCCCAGCGGACATCCTGGCGTCGCCGGAATCGTTGCGGCGCGTGTTCTTGAGTGCATGGAAGGGTCTGTCCCCGTTTGCATCATAGCGAATGGGCATGGAAGCGCCCGTTCGCCTGAGGGCGTAAACATCCGCGACGCGTTCGTCGCGTGCGATGCGTTCCTCGAAAAATACGGCGGCCATGCGGCCGCTTGCGGATTCGCCGTAAAGGAAGGCAAGGTCGATGCCTTTCGCGATGCGCTTTGCGAATACTGCCGCGGGCTTGGGGCGACTGCGGGAAAGCCCTCCTCTGGGCTCCCCGAGCTGTGGCTTTCTCAGGAGGAGGCGACTCTCGAGCTTGCCGACGACGTTGCGAGGATGGAGCCGTTCGGGGAAGGCAACCCGGAGCCCGTCTTCGGCATGCGAGGAGTGGCGCTTTCGGACGTGAGGCACCTTGGGCAGGACGGCCGCCATCTGTCGTTCTACGTCGGCGGGCGGTCAGGCGGAGCGCGCATGAGGGGCGTGTGGTGGAACGGCGGCGATAGGATCGAAGAGCTTCGCTCCGCCGGCTCCGCTCCGCACGACATCGCCTTCAACATTACAGTGTCGGACTACGGCGGCCGCCATGCGGAGCTTAAAGTGGTCGATGCGGACTGGCAGGTGCAATGAAGGCTGACGGCAGGGACAGTTGGTCTGGGCAGCTTGCGTTCGTGCTCGCAGCCGCCGCCTCCGCGATTGGCCTCGGAAACCTCTGGAGGTTTCCGTATCTCGCGGCAAAATACGGCGGCGGCGCGTTCATAGCGATGTATGTCGCGCTCTCGCTCACGCTCGGCTTCGTCCTACTTGTGACGGAGATCGCCATAGGCCGGTATGCCCGCCAGAGCCAGCTTACGGCCTTCGGCGCGATGGGCCACCCGAAGTGGAACGCCCTCGGAGTGCTTGCGACGGTAGTGCCGCTTTGCATACTTCCCTACTACAACGTGATCGGCGGGTGGGTTGCCAAGTATTTCGCTGCCTACGCAAAGGCGGCGTTCCTCGGCCGCGCCGGAGTCTTTTCAGATCCCTCGGCGTTCTTTTCGCAATTTGTCGCCGCGCCGTGGGAGCCGTTCGTCGCGATGGTCGTCTTTACTCTTGCGGTCCTCTCGGTAGTCGTCCTCGGCGTGAAGAACGGCATCGAGAAGGCGAATTTCGTGATGATGCCCCTCCTCCTTGCGATGGCCCTGGGGCTTGCCGCGTACGTTGCCTCCATGCCGGGGGCATGGCGGGGCATAAAGTATTATCTCGTCCCCGACTTCTCAGAGTGCGGTGGCGTGGGGAAGGTCGTACTGGGCGCGATGGGGCAGATGTTCTACTCGCTTTCGCTCGCAATGGGGATAATGATAACGTATGGCAGCTACATGCGCCGAAGGGACTCCGTGCAGAAGGCGGCGGTGAGGATCGTTGCGGCGGACACGTTTGTCGCCGTCCTCTCCGGGTTCATGATAATACCCGTAGTGGTCATGTTCGCCGGAGGGCAGGGCGGCGAAAGGCCCGTGATAGACGCAGGGCCCGGCCTCATGTTCGCCACTCTTCCAGGGATCTTCGACTCTATGGGGCCGGTGGGGCTGTGGCTGGGGCTCTTGTTCTTCACCCTCGTCATCTTCGCCGCGCTCACGAGCTCCATATCCATGACGGAGACGTGCGTCGCGTCGGTCTGCGACTTCTTCCGTGTGCGCCGCGCCGCCGCCGTTGTCGCGATAGGAGTCTGGTCCGTGGTTATCGGGTCCATTTCCGCGTTTGGCTACGGGCGCTGGTCGTGCCTTAGCCTCTTCGGGCTCCCTCCGCTCGATTTCTTCGACTCCGCGATGAATGTACTCACGCCCATCGTGGCGGCCCTCACCTGCGTGTTCGTAGGCTGGTCGCTAAGGCCAAAGCGCATAATCGCCGAGTGCCGTCGCGGCGGCGGTGGCTTTAGGTTCGCGGCGTTCTACGTCGTGATGGTCAAGTTCGTCGCCCCCCTGCTCGTCGCGGCGATTCTCGTTTCCGAGATCCTCCGCATCGCCGGGGTATGGAGCGTATAATAACAACCCTGCTCGTCGCGGCGGCGGTGAAACTTTTCATCTTCTCACCCTTATCCCACTTTTTGATGAGGGCCTTTTAAGCGTCAAGCGATTCGGCGCTGGTGCTCGCTGAATTGCCGGCGGATACGTCG
>JBGUVV010000027.1:0-7735 GCA_045220525.1 Kiritimatiellia bacterium | reverse complement strand
TTCTCCACACCGGCGACCTCATCGACTGGAACTCGTGCGGCAACCGCCGCGTCATTGCGCACAACTTGAAGGGACTTGACTTCTTCTACGCGCTCGGAAACCACGAATACCACACGGCGGTGCGCGGCGAAGATTCGACGATGACTAACGCCGACGCCCGCGCATTGCTCCAGAAGATCATGCCGAACGACCTCACCGTGGCGTCGCGGGTCGTGAACGGAGTCAACTTCGTCGCGTTCGACGACGGCGAGGTCAACCTGAGGGATGAGACCGTGCGCGGAGTCAAGGCAGAGTTCGGGAAAGGACTTCCAGTCGTCCTGCTATGCCACATTCCGCCGTTCTACACGCGCGAGTTCCTTGAGAACAAGCTTGCCGCCATTTGCGCGGACAAGCGCAGGCTCGGCGTAGCGGAGGAAGATCTTCCCACGCAGCTGTCCTCCCCAATCCAGGATTCGCACGACGAGCGGACGAGGGCGTTCTACGACTGGCTTCGCGGGCAGCGGCAGCTCAAGGCGATTCTCTGCGGGCACACCCACATAGAGGAGCGCGGCGCATTCTCCGAGACAGCCGACATGATCGTCGCAGGCGGGAACTTCGAGGGGTGCGGATATGAAATCGAGTTCGTCTAGCCTTTGCGCACTTGCCGCAGCCGCGATGTCCGGGGCAGGCCGGCGTACATTGCCAAATACGACGCGCCGAAGACGATGCCGCAGGAACTCGTGCGTCCGGACATTTGCGTCGGACAGCTGGTGAGCGTCTATGGCGACCGAATCGAGTTCGCGAAACGCGAGTTCGTTAGCGGACTTCCCCTTGGCGACGACTGGGTTGTCGCGCTTCCAAAGGGCGCTGAGAAGGTGAGTGTCGCGCCCCTGGATTCGTACGGCAATAAGGGTCGTCCGCTTTCCGCCGCGATTCCAGCAGTGCTGGTATCATAGGGCTTGGCAGATAGACTACACGATGGTGTAATTGCCTTTCCCTTCAGAATATGGTTTAATACACACGCAAAAGATGGTTAAAGGAAGGGAGTGTGGCCATGTCCAAAATATGTCTCGTCTGCGCTGCAATGTCTGCCGTCGCTCTTTCGGCGAGCGCCGACATAACGACGGTATACCTGAAGGCGAATTCAGACTACAATCCCGGCAATGGTTTTGCTGGCGCTGTATGGACAAACTCTGTCGGCAGCGCTGTCGATGTCTCAGACCAGTCGCAGTATGATTTTGTCATTAACGGCAAGCACTATGTGGATCCCAGAGGTAGCGAAAACATCACGGCGCACAAAATCACCATCGGCGAGACCAATGGAACGTATGGGGTGCTGCGCTGCAGGCTTCAGCCGACGTACAACTGCGCCGAGGGTATCGTGCTTGCCAACGGAATACTCCGCACCACGACGACCAACCATCGTACGATACAGGGAATGGTGACGGTGACGGCACCTTCGTCCGCACCATTTCTCTTTGATACGATTGGCGCAAGTTCGGCAGGAGGCATAACTTTCTCTGGGGCCTTCTGTGGAGCGGCAGACACAGGCTTCCGATTCAATTCTGGCGTGAATGATTGCTACTACGAATTTGCCGATGCTTCTCGGTACTACGGCGGCATCGAGGTGACGTCCACCAATGGAAGCGGTGCTGCCGCTGGGACGGCGCGGATTGTAACGACGACGCTTTCCGCCGGCTCGGTGAGCTTCGCCGAGTGCTGCACGTTCGAGCTCACATCGTCTGCGCAGGCGGTTGTGACGAATTTGACGATGCAGAGCGGCTCGACACTGAAGTTCACGCTCCCTGCGTCGCCGAACGCGGCGCCGTTCCTTACTGCCGCGTCAAGCCTTGCATGTGACGGCGACGTCACCCTGAAGTTTGATACGTCCGCGTTTAGCCTCCCAGTCTCCGATCCCGTCACATATCCTTTCCTGAAAGTCCCCGCCGCAAGTGCAGAGGTGGCGGCTTCGCTTAGGCTTGACACGACGGCCTACACGACGTCTCGACCGATCATTGACCAGGAGTCCGATCCCATCACCGGGGACGTCACATTTAGTGTTTCGTTTTATCCCAAAGTCACGTCTCTGCTGAACGACGGCACCAGCACCTCAATGTCGCTTGATGCAGACGCGCCGTCGTCCATGACAAACGCCGCCGCGTGGAGCGACGCAAGGGAAGTGCATTCCGGCGCGCACTACGTCTTCAACATCAAGAATGCGAATCTGCGTACGCCATGGTATCCGGAAGGGACTTTCGAGTTCCTCGGCGCATCTCTGACACTTGGCGTGGGAAATTCAACTTTGATTCTTGCCTGCCGCGATTTCACATGCCCTCTTCTTTACGCCGGGAACTACGACAGCCTCAAGCTATACGCAGCGGAAGCATCGGATGTCACGTTTCATGGCGACATCTATGTCGCCAGGGCGCTTAACGTTCGCATCTACAAAGATCACTGCTTCGCGCTTGACGGAGAGTTGCATGGCTCGGGAAATTTGTCGCTGCTGTCAGGAACGTCTGCGTCTTCCTATGGCGGACACCATCGCGGTGACTTCTTCCTGCAGCGGAAGAGCGAGGGTTTCACCGGCAAGGTCACGCTCTCGTCGGATTCAGGCACCAACAGACGGCAATGGAGCAGCGTTGAGCCGTACGCGCACGTCTGGTACTCCAGCCCCAAGTGCTTCGGCGGACCACTTTCGGAGTTTGCATACGATGCGCTGACGATCACGAAGATGGCACGGCTCATCACTACTAACGACGCCGTGTTCTCCGATACGACGCGCGGGCTCTACCTCACCAACATAGCACAGCTCGAGACGCCGGAGGCGGACGACTCGCTGACGCTTCTGCAGCCTGTCACCGTGAACGGCAGCGTGTACAAGCAGGGCCTAGGCACGCTTGCGATGGGCGGCGAACTGAAGTTCCTCGACTCCGAGAGCGCGCTCACCGACACGCCGCCGGATGACGCATCGAAGCGCACGCTCTGCGTGCAGGGCGGAACGCTGAAGCCGCTTGCCGCCGACGCGCTCAACGGACTCGACATCGTGTTCTCCAACTCCGTCAATGTCGCGGGCGTAAACGTCACGGATGTCGCGCTTGCAATCGATCTCGACACGGAGAACGCTGACCTGAGGACTTACGGCCTCAGGAACACGAAGACGCTCGCGCCGCTTGCGCTGTCCCTCGCTGGCGGCGCGACGAAGGTGCCGGTCAAGCTTAAGACGCACGTGGCAAAGCCCGGAAACGGCGCGCCGATCGGCATCATGACGGTCGCGAACACCGTCGCGGATGCAACGTTTGCGAAACTGAGGCTCGTCAAGCCGGACGGCGTTTCCACTGGAATGAAGCGGCTTGTCACTCATGATGCGGAGGCTGGCACTTCCACGCTGTCCGTGGTCTTCGTCAACAGTGGCTTCCTGATGATAGTGAGATGAACGGCAGAATTGCGTTCGTTGCGCTTCTTGCGCCGCTTGCGGTTACGGCGAAGGTATTGCCGGAGACGCTGTTCATCGTCCAGACGCAGCTCTATCCGTGGCGAGAGCAGGCTCGTGGCTACCTGATGCGCTACCCCAACCAGCCGCTTCTCGTGGAACCGGACTTGCCCTACGACAAGGGCGAGGAAGAAATAGACCACTGGATTGCGGGTTGGGGCTCCTTTCCGTCGCAGGCCGACTACGACCGCACGGTATCGCTCATGAAGGACTACGGGATGGACGGCCTGCAGATTTTCTGGGGGCGTCCGGCGAAGTCCTTCCTCGCGGCGAAAGAGTGCCCGGTCAAGGACTACGTCGTCCTCCCGATCAGCACGGGCTTCAGGGAACTAGACGCCAAGATTCGCGCCGGAATCGAAAACGCGCTCGCCAACGACCGCAAATGCATCGTTGGCGGCAAGATGCTCCTTGGCGCGTACTGGACCGACAAGCACTGCACTCCTGCGGAGTTCAAGGGCGTCTGCGACCAGATACGCGCGGAATACGGCGACAAGTTCCTTTTCATGGTCGAGGTCGACGGCGTAGATTCCTACCGCCGCGAATTCTGGCGCACCGGGGGCCTTTCCGAAAAGAGCGTCCGCAAGATGGAAGCGCACATCCGCGAGTGGGCGCGTGTCGCCGACGCCGTGAAGTGCGGGCAGTCGAGCCCCGTGGTGGGACGCGGCGAGAGGAGCGAGCGCGTCTGCAGCACGGAGTTCACGCGCAGGAAGTTCGAGATCATGAGCCGCGTCCTTGACGAGCCCGAGTTCAAGGGGAAGAAACTCAAGGTGCTCGGGGCGATACAGGGCCACATGAATTCCTACATGAGGGGCCACAACGTCGTCGAGGACGGCACGCGCACGATACGCCGCTGCTTCGACAACGCGCTTGCATTTGATCCTGATGTCGTCGTCTTCGCCGAGTGGGACGAGTTCAACGAGAACACCCACCTCATGCCTACGCTCTATTCGTCGTGGACGCTTAAGCGCATCATGCGCTACTACACCGCGAAGGGCAAGGGACGCGCGCTCAAGCCCGTCGCAGGGGACGACCTCTCCAAGCCGAACCTGATCGTGAGCTTCCGCAAGTGCTTGTCGCCCGGCGAGCGGCTGGTCATAGAGGTGCTGAACGTGCCTGATGGCGCGCGCACCGGAAAGGTCGAGACCCGCATCGACATCCTTGACGACAGGGGAAATGTCGTAAAGGCGCTTGAGCCGCGCGTCCTCGACGAGACGGAGCTTGCCGAATCGCGCTACGAGCTTGATTCCTCCGAGCTTGCGCCGCTTTCCAGGGCCTTGCAGGTACGTCTTTCCTATCGCGACGCCGCTTTGCCGGACGCGCCGCTCGCCATTGTCGAAGGCTTCCATCCGGTGAATCTCGCGCCTGCGAACACGTGGGACCACGTCTGCGCCCGCCAGCCGATACGCGACTTGCCTGCATTGAAGGTTTCGCAGGCGGAAGTCGCAAGCGGGACCGCTTCGTTCGCGGTTTTGTGCGACGAGCCTATTCGCTACGCCATGCTCTGCGGCAACGGGTGCATCCAGTATGTCCAGGGCAAGGTAGGCGAACCCGAGAACCTTTTCCGCGACGGAGGGGACTGGGCCGTCTTTCAAGCTTCGCCAATCTGCGTCGGTCGGCACAGGCTGAAGGACGGCGAGAAGCCCTACGCATACGAGGTCTCGGGTGTCGAAGAGGCTGAATGGCTGTATGTGCGCGAATACGCGAAGGGCCCGCGCTTCGAGTTGCGCGACATAAACGCGCATGCGACGCCGCCAATCTATCTGCGGATTCCGAAACGGAAACTCGTAGGCGCGAAGCTCAAAGTGGAATACGTCGAAAGGGGCGGTCTCGACTTCCGCTGCGAGATTCCCCTTGAAGAGGCGTGGCGCAACGGCGCGTACACCGTCGGGAAGTCCATGAAGACGATGACTGTCACGGCGACGCGCTTCCCGCTTCAGTGCCGCTATCCGAAGGTCGCGGACTCTCGCGACGTCTCTTTCTCGGTGCCTGTTGACGCCGACCGCAATTCGATGTTTTACCACTTCCAGGTCGTGACTATGTCCGGCAAGACGTGGCGGTCGAGTCCTTTCGTGTTCGAGAAAGACATTGGCATGGGCCGCATGCGGTGCTGGAGCGCGATGCGCGAGAAGGCCGTCGCGATCGAACTGCCGCTATCCCGCATTCCCCAGGTTTCCTACGACATCTCGCCTCGCGGCGGAAACGTCCTTTTCGCTTCGACCGATGAGCGCCACTGGAACGGCATGCTTGGGACTCCATTCTCGCCTGCGACTCTCTGGAACCGCGGCGCCCGCACCGAGGGAGGCGCGACGAAGGAGGAGATGAAGGCGTTCTGGGACAAGTGCCCTGAGACGGTCCCGGAGCGAGTGCGCGAGAAAGACGGCACGTGGTCCATCGAGTTCGACGGCGACGACTACGCTTGCATCCCCTGGGAAATGTGGCCTACGTTCGGCGGCTGCACAGTCGAAATGGACGTCATGCCGGCTCATGGCGGGCGCGGCAAGCCGCAGTCGATATGGGCGAACCTGTTCGGGCTTTACGACCTCGGCATTGCCGAAGACGGCCGCCTCCGCTGCGGATTCTGGGGCTTCAAGAGCGGCGATGAGACGAAGCGTCATTTCGGGCCGGTTGTTCCAGAGGGCGAATGGACCAGTCTCAGGGTTGTGAACGACTGCGAGAAGATCGAGGTCTTCATGAATGGCGCATCGGTCCTGTCGTTCCCGGTTTCCATGCCTGCGTCCAACACGCTCTCGCCGATTCTTGGCGGCTACCACCGTGACGGGCTCGGATTCTTCAATGGCCGTATCCGCAACTTGCGCGTTTCCCACGCCGTCTCTTTCAACGAAACTGCCGAGTGGCAGGCCAAGATCGACGCCGCGAGCGCATCTGGCGGCGGGCGTGTCGTCATCCCCGACGGGACTCATCATGTCGCGGAGCTGGAGATGAAGAGCAACGTAACGCTTGAGCTTTCCGAGGGCGCAAGGCTCAAGGCTGTAAACGACTACGCCCTCTACCGCTGGCAGAAAGGCGTAAAGGCGGAGCTTCAGCGCACGGGAGTCCTCGTCGCCTACGGGGCCACGAACATCGCAGTCGTCGGGAAGGGGACTATCGACGGCGGTGGCGATCTTGAGCCGAAGACCGCGAATCGCCCCGCGAGGTGGCGGAATGTCTATTTCGAGGACTGCCGCGGCGTGGTGCTCCGCGACGTCAGGATGGAGAACCCCTCTTTCTGGACGTGCTTCCTTCGTAGGTGCGACGGAGTTCACGTCAAGGGCCTCAAGATAAGGGCTCTTTCCAACTACAACAACGACGGACTTGATCTTTGCGTCTCAAACGCACTGATAGAGGACTGCGACATCATCTCCGAAGACGACTCGATCGTCATGAAGAACTTCGACGCGGACTGGGTGTCGGAAAAAGTCGAGATAAGGAACTGCCGCGTGTCGTCCAATGCAAGCTACATAAAATTCGGCACAGAGACGCACGGCGTCCTGCGCGAGTTTAGCATCCACGACTGCGAGATTGTCGCGAGGGCGGCGAGCTTCTGGAGGCGGAATGTCGGCAAATCGAGTTGGCCGGGGCTTGTCGATCCGAAGCACGGCACAGGAGGCCTTGTCTTCCTGACTGTGGACGGGGGCGTACTTGAAAACGTGCGTGTCAGCGACATCGTCATGCGCAACGGCGTGTGCGTGCCTCTCGTATTCCGTCTGGGAAGGCGCTATGGCCGCGAGAACTGGGCGAGGTCCGCCATGCGAGGAATCTTGCTTGAGCGGATAGAAATGGCGTCGCCGGCCCTTTGCGGCGTAGGCAATTTCATAAGCGGCGTTCCAGGGCTCGACATCGCCGACATCACCATACGCGACTCTTCGTTCCTCATGCAGGCGTTGCCGTCTGCAGCAGACTGGAAGGAAACCTATTTGCAGGAGTGCGAGGCGGACAACCCTGGCGCTGGCATTTTTGGAGGCCCGATGCCGTCGCACTTCCTCTACGTACGACACGCCAGGAACGTCAATCTCCAGAATGTCTCGGTCAAAGTCGTAGGAAGCGGCGAGACTCGACCTGCCGTTGTCTCCGACGTTCCTGGCGAAGTGTCTTTGAAGGGATGCGCTTTCGAGGTCGCGGAACGCGAACCGGCCCCGCCTGCCGTCCTTGACGACGAGGGCATAAAGGGGCTTTTGCACCCCAATCCAAGGCGCGATGTGTCGTTAAAGCCGGAGTGGCGGAACATGTTCCGCACTTTTAGGAGCTCGGCAGACCGCTCCATCCAGC
>JBGUVV010000026.1:0-10090 GCA_045220525.1 Kiritimatiellia bacterium | reverse complement strand
CACTTCCGTGCCGCCTGCCTTGAAGCCGACTGACTTAGCGTCGGACGTATCGTCGACCTTTCCTTCCGCCTTCACCTCAACTCGATTAGCCGCTTCGTAGATTCCCTTGAAGTCGAACTGCCCGTTCGCTATCACATGCCCCTTCTTGAGAATCCCGTCGTCATCGTCCAGCGTGATTTCGCAGCGCACGCAGACCGATCCGTCCTTGATGCCCTTGACGTCGAACGTGGCGCTTTCGCGCGGTGCGATGTCGAGCGGATGCGAAGCCCTCGTCGGCTTCTCCGCTCCCAGCACATCGATGTTGAGCGTATATCCCGTCGCTTTCTTGAAGTAGTTGAGATTCTTGACCGTCACCTTCGCGCCATCTTGCGAAAAGTCGAACGCGAACGGCTGGAACACATGCTTGACCTCGTAGTAGCCCGGCTCGGGCGTGCGATCGGAGAGAACGGTTCCGTTCATCACGAACTGGCCGTCGTTCGGCTTGTCGCCGAAATCGCCGCCATACGCGATGATAAATGGCTCTTTCGGCAGGGGCATGGATCCCGCGTGACCAAAGAGGTGCGGCCTTGCCGCCGCACGCATGTACAATCCCCGATCCGCCGCCTTGTACAGCCCCTGGTCAACCCAGTCCCAGATCGCCGCGCCGAGGATCACGTCCGACGACTCGATTGCGTCCTGGTAGTCCTTCAAGTTGCCCATCGCGTTGCACATGTTGTGCGCGTACTCGGAGATGTAGAACGGCTTCTTCGCCTTGTGGTCGTTCGCCTTCCACACCGTCCAGTCCACGCTCGGGTACTGGTTGGAATCGACATCCGCCACGGAGTTGTCGCGCTCGTACTGGATCGGACGCGAGGGATCCATCTCTTTTATAGCAGCGGACGCGGCGGCGAAGTTCTCTCCCGGCCCCGCCTCGTTGCCGAGGCTCCAGAAGACAACGGACGGATGGTTGCGGTTGCGGCGCACCATGTCGAGATTGCGCGCGACCGTCGCCTTCTCCCACTCCTTGCGGTGCGAGAGCGACGCCTCGCCGTAGTAGTAGCCGTGCGACTCCACGTTCGCCTCGTCGAGCACGTAGATGCCGTAGATGTCGCAGAGGTAGTAGAAGTAGTCGTCTTGCGGGTAGTGCGAGTTGCGCACGTGGTTGATGTTCGCCTCCTTCATGAGGCGGATGTCCTGTAGCTGCCTCTCGCGCGGCACGTAGTGTCCGTACATCGGATCTGACTCGCTGCGGTTGACGCCCCGGAACTTGATCTTCTCGTTGTTGAAGTAGTAGCGCCCGTCGCGCACCTCGGAAGTGCGGAAGCCGACAAGGCAGGAGACGTATTCAAGAGTTTGGAGTTGAGAGTTGGAGTTGGGAGTTGGGAGTTGCGCGTCGTCTGTCGGATGTCGTGCATTCCCGACGCTTAACACCAGCTTGTAGCAATTGGGTTCCTCAGCACTCCATAGCTTCGGCGAGTGGACGCGAAGGCTTATGTCACCGTCCGTCGCCTCCGCCACCAGCTTTCCGTCCATCGTGTAGAGCTGAACGGACAACTTGCCGCAGTCGCCTTCCGCGATTTGCATCTCGTTCTCCACATCCAGCACCCAGTCACCATTCAGATTGCCCTTGTCGACAGGATACGCCTTCACCGCAAAGTCGCGGACGCGCGTCAGCGGGCGGGCGAGAAGCCAAGTCGAACGGGCGATGCCGGAGAGGCGGAACATGTCCTGGTCTTCAAGATACGACGCGTCGGAGTAACGATAGACTTCAAGCGCGACGACGTTCTTTCCGGGTTTCACGAACTTCGTGACGTTGAACTCGGCGGGATTGCGAGAATCCTTCGAGAAGCCGACATACTCACCGTTGACCCAGAGATAGAAGAACGAATCGACCGCGTCGAACTTGAGGAAGATTTCCTGTCCGTCCCACTTCGCGGGGACCTCGAAGTCGCGGCGATAGGAGCCGACGGGGTTGCGCGCGGAGTAAGCGGTCCAGTCCTTCGGCGGCTCGCCCATCACATCCGGCTGGTCGCGCTTGAAGGGATAAGTCTGGTTCGTGTAGATGGGCGTTCCCCAACCGCCCTTTCCGTTCGCGCCATACGCCTGCCAGGAGCACGGCACCTTGATCGTCTCCCAGCCAGAGACATCGTAGCTCGGCTTCTCAAAGCCAACCGGACGCGACGCGGGATCCTTCGACCACTTGAACTTCCATGCGGTGCCGGAGTCGAGCGAGATCGTGCGCTCCGAGAACTCGGGGAGGATCTTCAGCGCGCTTTCAAGCGTGTCGAAGCTCGAGAACGCCGCGCGGCGCTCTTCGCGCCCAAACGACAGGTTCTCAGGCTCCTTCCACTCGTTGCCTGTAGGCACGGCCGCAGCCGCCGCCAAGCACAACGAAACCACCATTACGGAAAACATGCCTCTTCTCATACTATCTCCCTTTTTGGAATATGATACCATAAAACGAACTGAACATGGAAAAAGAATGACGAGCTCACGGTTGCCGTTCGGTCTTGGGAACACGGCTCCTAAAGCTCACATACCTGCCAGCAATCAACATGTCATACGCCGTGAGAACATCTGCGCCGATGCGGTTCATCGGTCCTGAAACGACAAGCGGCGACACCACTACGCCATCGCCCACGGGCAGGACGCCCTTCTTGCCGACAAGCGGCGCAAGTTCCGCCTTTCCGTTGATGTCCACCGCAGGAACGTTCGCAGCCTCGCCCGTCGTCGGCCAGCCAGTCTCGCGCGAAAGGAACGTACAGGACGCTCCCGAATCCACCAGCACCTCGAAAGTGCGCTCCCCGAACTTGACTGGCAAGAGCACGCTCATGGGATCCGACAGCGACCTCTTCACGGGACGCAAGAATCCGGCAATCGACTCCTTGCCGGGAGCAAACACGATCTCATTCGCCCCAAATGCAATTACGCAGGGCACGCGTCCGATTGTGCTCATGCCCAAGATGCCGTCCACCCTTGCGCCAACGGAGCGATGCAAGTGAGAGATATCGAGCGCCATCGCGCCAAAGTCGCAGAACTCGGCATCGCCAAGCTTCATGCTTTTCACGCGCATGTAGCGCGGTGCGCCGTCAACGTTGGAGTCGGCCATCATTGCCACCGGCACAAGCTCCGTACGAGGCATGTTCTTCTTGACGAAGGCAAGGTCAAACGTCGTGTGCGTCGCTCCAGTGTCAAAAAGAAACGTGCCTTTCGCCCCGTCCACCTCCGCCTCCACGAACGGCATGTTGTTGCGGGGAAGCATCTTCAGCCGAACGCGGCATTCCTGTCGCGGTGCCGTGGCGGACCAGAACGGATCGCCCTTCTGCGCGTCAGCCCCCGCATCGGCCGCCCCGTATGTCATCGACACAACCAAGGCAATGGCCGCCACAATAACCTTTGCCTTCATGTTTTCCTCCTTAGATTGACCTGGCAGGCTCACCCTGCCGCACATTGCCTTGTGCTGTATTATACCAAAAAACAGCGCCCTACACACCCTCTATCGCGGCGAAAATGTCACTCTTTGTCGCCGGAAGACGAATATGAAAGCCCGGGGACTTCGCGAGGATGGTCGCTTGTCCCGAGAATCGGCACAAAAGAGCCTATCCACTTCCATCCGCCGCGCTTGGGCAGCGTCATTTTCACGTGATTTACGCCTTTTTTCAAATGAATCGGCGTAGGCTGGCGATACCAATAGTCTTCGTCTGCCAATGGTATTTCCTTTGGATTGCCGCCAACCCCAGGATGGAGCCACTTGGGCGGCGCGATCCTTTTGCCGTTCAACTCTATCGTTGCGCCATGCTTGTTCCATTCGCCGAGCTTAGGCGTCGGCGCATCGCGGCTGCGCCCGTCGGACCTTGAGAAGCCCGTCATGCCGATCCATGCGCCGCAGTTGACGTCTTTCTCGCTCGTGATCCATGTTTCAAGGACCACAACCCCGTCGCCGCCCGGGGCATAGGCGCCTTGCGGAAACCAGAAATGGCGCGGATATACCGTCGCCTGCGGAATGTCTTCGGCGAGCAAAGCGCCGTTTCCGTCCGTCATGCGCCAGCGCATCTGCGTCTGTGCCACGTAAGGGAACGGGTGCCTAAAGCCGTTCAGCACCTTGTCGCGCTGCGCAATCGTGCGGCGCTCAAGATCCTGCGCCAGGGCAAATCGCCCGTCGTTGGGGTTAGGAAGCCTTGCGTAAAGGCCAGGCTCGTCCTTCTCGCGCCCGCGCCAGAAATTGTCGGACAGCATCACTATCGCAGGATACACCGCGTTCATGCGCACGACATCCTCGCTATCGGCTATTGCGTCGTCGTGCCATACGCCGACGATCGCGCCAAGCTTCTCATCCTCGCCGCCCCACCTGCACGGCTGCTGGTAGGCGGCCACCGAAAGCAGCTCCTCGGGATCGACGTGATTGATGTAATAGCTGTTCTGCGAATCGATGTATGGCGTTCTATCGCCGCGAGGGTCCCTCGCGCCCATCCAAAGCTGTTTTATCGACTGCCCCGGCAGTTTCAGCCCAGGCGACCATCCCATCAGCTTGCGGCCATTGTCCGTAACCTTCTTCGCCCAATAGTCGAGATGGCTCTGCGGAACCTTTTCGCCGCGCTCGCGGGCCTCGTCGGTTCCAAGATGAATTATGGGCATCTGCTCGACGGGAGCGAGAGAGCAAAGCTCGTCAATGAGCTCGCCCAGCACTGTTTTCGCCCGCTCGTCCGCCAAGTCGCCGATTCCCGTGGCCTTGCGAAATGCGAGCGTGTGCCCGGGCATGTCGAGCTCCGGTATTATCGTGACGCCGCGCCTGTGGGCGAATGAAAGCATCTCCTTGAACTCGGCCTGGGTGTAGAACTTGCCGACATTGCGCGAGAACGCCTCCTTCTTCTGAAGCTCAGGATGCTTCTTCGACTCAAGCCTCCAGCCGTAATTGTCCGTCAAATGCCAGTGGAAGACGTTGAACTTGTAGGCGGCAAGACACGAGATGACATCCCTTATCGATTCAACGCTCTGGTAATTGCGCCCGCAGTCGAGCATAAGCCCGCGATACCGAAAAGTAGGCCAATCGACAATCACGCAATCCGGCACAGCTCCGCCACCGGCGAGCCTCTTCAACTGCGCGAATGTCGCCTTGGCGCTGACACGCCCTTCCCTGTCGCCGGAAAACGACGCCTTTCCGCCGCTGACTACGAGCTCATATGCGCCTGGACGCGAGAGCTCCGCAGGATTCCGCGACTTGCATTCCCCGCGATACACCTCCCTGGGCCTGGGCATAAGCTCATCCAGGCAATCGGCCTTCGCAACGCACGAAAGAAAAATTGCCGCGCTGCACAGGAAACGGACTACATCGCTCTTCATGTCCATGGAGCCTATGAATCTCATCACCACTTGTTTGTTCCTTTCGAGTTTTCCAGATTAAGAATACAGCAACCATTTCCACGCCGGTACGATGCGAATGCCATCTGACTCCCCTTCGTCGTCCCATGTCACAATCGTGCAATCGCGTATTCCCGTCTTGTCGCGGGCGAGCTTCAGCGCATTCATCTCACGGCCAAATGTAGCCGCATCGGACATAGCGTATGAAACCTGGATCAGACTCTCCTTGCGCGACACTTTGTCGTGGACATGGAAATCAACCTCGGTTCCGTCGTCGTTGGCAATGTAGGATATCTTGCCACCCTTGCGTCGCAACGACATATAGACGACATTCTCAAGCATCCATCCCCGCTCTGCGTCGTTCTTCACGCACATCGCGCGAATCAGCCCAGGATCCACCAGATAGTATTTGTCCGGGTTCACGCGCTTTACCGCAAGCGAATCCGAAAGGACAGATACGGGATAGGAGAGATATGCGTCCTTAAACCAGTCGAGGTAGTCCGCAATGCTCTCACGGTTTGCCGGCAGGGAAAGATTCTTCAGGACGCCGGAGATGCTTCGCGTGGACGTTTTGCGCGCGTAGTTATGGAAAAGATACTCAAGCGTGTACTTGAGCGCCTGAACGCTCGGCACGGAATGGCGTTCTATGATGTCCCTGTAGATTACGGCATCGACATACCCCTGGAGCATAGATGCGCGCATCCCGTCGGATGCGTCCTGCACATCGGGAAATCCTCCGCGTTCCATGTAGTCCGACATCGCCCTGCGCATGAGCCCCTTCTCCCGCGCCGTGAACCCAGCGCGTGGAATCTTCTTGAACACTCCGTTGAACCTAAGATATTCCGGGAAAGACAGCGGAAACACTTCTATGGGAAGCGAACGGCCGCGCATCTGCGTAGCGATCTCTTCTGACAGCAGCTTTGAGGACGAGCCTGTGAGGCAAAGCTGCACATTAGGCGAATCAACAAGCCGCCGAGCGTATGACTCCCATCCTTTGATGTTCTGAAGCTCGTCAAGAAAATACCATGTCTTGCCGTCGGCAAATTCAGGATAGAGCTCGGCATGGATTTCTCCAATCAGGCGCAAATCGTCTATCGACAGCCCAGACAGCCGCTCATCCTCGAAATTGACATGAACTATCCGTCCCAGAGGAATGCCGTCATCCAGAAGCCGTTTCATGCGTCCATATGCAAGGAAGGTCTTGCCTGTTCGACGCATACCCTTTATCACCGTCGAAGCACGCAACTTCTCGGCATATTCCACATCCCGCGACACGATTCCGCCTGGAACCCCATCGTGATAGAATTCGCGCATTACAGACATCAACTCTTCTTTCACGCCAAACCCTCCTTACGGCTTCTTTTGGTGGCCATTATACCAAACGCCATTAATATTGGCAAGTGTGCCTTGCCAATATTATATAACATTGGCAAGGCGCGACACACCACCCTAGTGCATGTATCATTTGCATTTTCACAAGGTCGTTCCTTTTGTTTTAGACAGGATTTACAGGATTAACAGGATTGTTTTTTAAGCAGGTAGAGCAGGAGATGCAGGAGAGTTTAGGTCCGCCTTCGGCGGGGTCTGGGGGCAACCCCAGTCTTCCTCCTGACTCTCCTGTTCTCCATGCCAAAAACCATCTTCTGTATCTCCTGTTCTCCATGCTAAAATCCTGTTAATCCTGTCTAAAAGCCTCAACCTACGGTGAGACTGCGGCAGGTTTCGATGACGCGCTCCAGAATCGGCTCACTTTCTCCTCTGTCGAGCCCAACGTCCTTGGCGAGACGCCGAAGGTCGTCCACGCCGGGATTCGCGCCCTCACCCGAAACGGACAACGTCTGCCACCCGTTTGGTCCCTCAGCATACGTGAAGTCGTAGAACGGAGCGAGCGACCAGCGCCCCTTCTCGTCCATCAGGAACGAAAAGTTCTTCAAATGGTCATCCCTATTGTGCGCAATGACATTCAAGCAGGCGCGGCGAAACAGCTCAACTTTTGCCGAATGGTCATGCGTCAGGGCGTCAGTCAACCTAAAGAGCAGCGCATATTCATCGCCAGGGATCCTAAAGTCGGCATGTAGGAGCCCTGCCGCGCTTGCCATATGAATGCGCCCACCGCCGTCCGAGCGGTCGAAGCGCCGCGTCATGAAGAACTTGCCCGCCTTCGTCGCGACGAGGCGGCTGGGGGCGATATCGACACCTGCGGCAAGCGCCGCCTCATAATAGCGGAATTCCGTCTCGCCGGCCTTATCTCCCTCGCGCCGCGTGTTGAACTTGACGATCCAATGCTCGAACCCTGGCGGCAAAACGGCACTTTCCGCGCAGACTTCGCCCGTCCTTGGATTGTAGCCGACATACGCCTTGGGTCGCGCACCACCAGAACTCCCGCCAGCCTTGCGGAGACGTTGAAGCGCACCCTCCGCCTCGCCCGCATCGAAGGCCATCGCCTCTTCCGCGAGCGCAGCAAGGTCGAACGCCTCGGTCGCCGCCTCCGCCGCCTCCGCCGCCTCATCCGCAGGCTCATACACAAGCGCACCCTTTCCAGAGCGTCCTACGCACATAAGCCGCTCGGTAATCGTCGGTAGCCGCCCCTCGCGTTTCATGAACATCTTGTCAACTATTCTCCGCCCCCATCCATCTGGCAGTGAATCGTCGAAAAGACCGAATGTCTCCATATTGCCGGAGCGGTCGTATATTTTCAGTCCTGCGCCAGGCGGCAGACGAAATGGCGCAGGGTTGAGTCCCGATGCAAGGAACTCACCCGCGCACTCGAACGCGGTGTCGCGTCCCACTTCGGAGAAGGTGCCAACCCGAATTTCGCGGCCGCCGCCAAAGTCGAGTTTCACCGTCAGCTTCATTTTGCGCCTCCCCTGTGGCGGACGCGCTGCACGACTTTGGGCGCAGATTCAAAATCGCCCTCCAGCGTCTTGGGAAATTTTGCGAGGCGCAATTGCTCCTTGAGCATGTCCGCAAACGCATCCAGCCTATTCAATGCGAAAAGCACCTTGAAGAGAGTATCAGTCGACGCAAGCCCCGTTCGCTCCAAGCGCGAAATCGTCGTCATCGGAATGCCAGAGCGACGCGCAAGATCGGCCTGCGTCCATTCCTCGCGCTGACGCGCAAGCCTAACCAACTCGCGCAAGCTCGCCAACACATCATCTGCAGTGTTTAGCGGCAATATATTGTTTATATCCATTATGGAAATAATGTTATCACAATATATTGCCGTTGTCAACAGCCCACCCAGCACAAAATCAGGGCGCAGTCATCCATTTGGCGGTGTCGGTTTCGCCCGATTCCGTTGTCGCGGCGAGCACCGTCTTGACGAGCTCAGGATCCGCAAGATAGCGCTTGAATGAAACACCTTTCAGACTGCCTCCGTCCTTGAGCACCCTGACCTCGCAATTCTCCGCAGACACGGGGCTTTCGAGGACGCGGATTCGCTTGATGCCGATGGACTTGCCGGAAAAGAGCGTTTTGCCGTCCGCAGCGAACTCCCATGCGTCAACCTGCTCGCCCTTGGAAATGTCCTCGCTCATGACGACCACATTGAACAGTCCGCCGCCAGGAGCCACCTCTCTACAGAAGAATGCCTTGCGTATCGCGCCGAATCCGGCGAGCGAGCGCACGTCGGCTTCGTCCAGCACCCCGTCCTTGTTTGGCGCAATGCCTATATCCATCGTGCCGGCGTTGCCTACGCTGGAAAGATAGAGCTTCATGAGATAGGCCGCGCTTTTCGTGGAGCCCCGCTCTTTTTCGTGGTAGAACCAGCCGTTGCGCTGAGGAAAGTCCGACTCGCAAGCTCTGAAGCAGCTGCCTTCAGGCGTGCCGATATTCAAAAGCCCATGATATGCCGGATCGTCCGGCGCAACAATCGTGGCGCGCGAATCGCCGTCCAAAAGCCCGCGCTCGTTGCCGGGCCAGCGGAAATCCCCGTGGTTGCCGCCGCCGAACACCGTTATCCCGGGCTGAAGCGCGCGAACCATCCGCACAACCTCGCCAAAACGATAGTAGTCCTTGCCAATTGTGCGCCGCTCGTTCGCGCCGCCATACCAGCCCGTGCCGCCGTTCGCGCCGTCAAACCACATCTCGAACACCTCGCCGTAATCGCCGCCAAGGAGCTCCCTTAGCTGAGCGTTGAATATCTCGACATACTTTTCTGTGGCGTAATGCTCGCTGTTGCGGTCCCACGGCGAAACGTAAACGCCAAACTTCAGCCCTGCCTTGCGGCAGGCGCGCTCCATTTCGCGCACATAGTCGCCCCGGCCGCCACGAAAAGGAGACTTCGTAATGTTGTGCTCCGTCGTCTTCGTAGGCCAAAGGCAGAAGCCGTCGTGGTGCTTGGCCACGATTACGAGCCCGCCGATTCCGCCCGCCTTGCATGACTGCACAATCTGGTCCGCATCGAAATTCGCTGGATTCAGCATTGCGGGATTCTCGTTGCCAAAGCCCCACTCGCGGTCGGTGTAGGTGTTAAGCCCCCAATGGACGATGCCTATCACCTCCGGGCCGTTCTCCAGCCGCGCCCTAAGCGCGGGGCTCGGCACAGGACGCTCAGCCGCCTGCGCGACCATCGCCGCCACCGCAATCGCGGCAAAGGCAAATATGCTTTTCTTCTTCATTGTTTGTTCCTTTCCAGCTTCTTTCTTAATCCTGTCAATCCTGTGATTCCTGTCTAAACCCCTTTTCTCGCATTCATGGGCAGGCAAGAACGAAATCCTTGAGGTCGGAAGCAAGCGCAAGTCGCGCACCCATA
>JBGUVV010000025.1:0-3409 GCA_045220525.1 Kiritimatiellia bacterium | reverse complement strand
AGGCCGCGCCGCGTCACCTTGACGAGATTCCAAGCCGGGTCGATGTGCCGCGAGCAGGAAGAATTGAGAATGTAGAGTTGAGAGTGTAGAGTTGTGGAGTTGCCCGTTCTCCATCTAAGATAGGGAATCTTCCATAATTCTACACTTTCCATTCTCAACTTTACATTACACACCCGCCCTCCCCGACCGCAAACACAAAGTTCGTCGAAACCTCCGTATCGGCATATTCCGACGGCGGCAAGGCAGGGACCTCAACGGCAAATGACGATGCCGAAACCAGAACAGTGAACAGGCAAACCAATGTCTTCATGTCACGTCGCCCTTTCATGGATAGACGATCTTATAGTCTTCGTAAAGACAACGATACGCCTCGGCCTTTTCAGAATCAGTTGCCCCCGCCCTGCGGCAAAACTCCTCCCAGAGGCTTCGCCGCACAGGCTCGGGGTATTCTGAAAGGTCATGGAGCACCAGTTCGCAGAAGCAGTTGAAAACCATCTTTCGAAACCTCTCAACACCCACATTGAAGTTCCCCCATTTCATGTACCTGAAAATACAAGCACGAGTCCTTTCGCCATAGCAACCATAATTAACCCCTGCACGTCCCCTCAAAGGGCCGTTTGTGTTGCCGAAGTCAGCAATGTCGTCAAGCCTCCATGCAGCAAGCTTGTCCTCCTCTTCATGGGACACGTCAATCGGCAAGGCGTTGGAAACGCAGTCAGCGACGAACATCAAGGCGTTAGTGTCGGAATGGAAAAGCCTGTATTTGGTCAAATGGAGCCATATAATATTATTAAGTCCATGATAATTCACCTGATTGTCGTTGGTAACTGCGGCAACAGGATAGCACCCTGAGAACATGTTGGAAACGACATGCCACTGCACCCACAGCACTTCCTGCGTCGGGAATTTGTCCTGTAGGATCTTGATTCTACCAGCTGTTGCTTCAAACTCCCGCCAAAGAGTCCTCGCCCCGTACTTGTTGGCAAGGCTTGCAATCTCGGCATCTATATCCGCAATTGTAGGGTATGACTCTTCCCCGAATGCGACAAACGAAACCAATGCCGCCGATAGAACTGCGATGCTGACATCTCTATTGATAGTCTTCATTAGGTTTCCTCCTTGCTGTTATTTCAAACTTCGAAACAGAGACAGTGCCGTTCGTCTGGACGCTAATCGTCTGAACGACATGTCCTGCGTCGTGTGTGTAGGGCCCGCCGTCGATACCCCATTTTAAAGGGATGTTCAAATGGTATCCACCATCCTCAATGGGGAAATCGGACAAATCAGTTCGAACATGATCATAGCCCTTGACCTTATTTTCAGCAAGGATAGAAAGGGGCTTTAGAGCCCCGTGAGCCTCGTTGTGCGCAAACTGCTCTGGCGGATATTGGGAACTGTAGTTTTTAAAACATCCCCATGGCCCCGCCATGTCTGCCTCGCCTTCCATGATTCTTAACCCATAGGCAAACGACACATACGTCGGAAGAACCTGAACATCGGCGTAGAAGCCAGCGCCAATTGTGCCGCCAGAACATTCAAGGTCATTCGCCCTCCAGAATCCAGCAACACCGTTCGGCGGGACTACTCGGATCGGGAACGTGCACGTCGAACCATTGTAGTCAAATGACATATTGGCTACGCCTGGTGTCAGCGGAGCCGTGAACGGGAACTTCGTTCCATTATCTAAGATAGCCTTGAACGTCTCCAAAGGTCCAAACACATGGCGCACCCTGTTCGACGGCCATAGGGCATCCGCTCTGACGCGATAGCGGACGACCTCCAAAAGCCCCGACGAGTCGCTGCAGTAGTCGCCGCCATTGCCGTCGAACTCCAGCGAAAGCCACACGGACTCGCCTGCGCGGGACGGGTCGTTGTTCACGACACACAAGTCGGCAAAGCCGACGTCGCCCTCGTAGCCGTACCAGGAGTACGGAAGCTCGAGCTCCGGGCCGTCAGGCGAGTCCAGCCTGACGGAAATGGCCGCGCCATTGGCTGCGGAGAGGGTCAGGGTCCCCTCCTCTTTGAGCGCCCAGTTCGCGGAAAGCCTCTGCTCGGTGGACGTGCGCAACGTCACTTCGTCCGGTCTGTTCGTGTACGCTGACTCCACGAAGATGGTCCCGCCGCCGTCAAGGGCGACAATGGAACGCTCCACGTCCGTCCAGAAGCATACGCAGCCGCGCCACGTCCGCCCGCGCCACGTGGCCGTCACGCTTATCATGTCGGAGTCTGGACGTTCGTCCAGCGTCAGCCACTCGCCCGTCGCAGAGATTGCCCCGTCGCCGCTCCTCCAGCTAACAGTCGCCCCTTCGCCGAGCGGAACGTCCATGTAGGCGTAAAGGAGCAGCGGATACGTCGGATCGTTCTCGCTGTCCGGCGCGATGTAAAGCGAGCAGTCCCACAATATCGACCCGGTTCCGTCGTAGGACGGGTCTTCGAAGTCGATCTCGCCGGAAGAGCCGAACGCCTCCATGCGCTCCGTGATAAAGCCGGAGCGCATTGGCGGCGACCGCATGGACTGAGGCTCGTCCCACCATTGGAAGGAGAGGCCCTCTGGAACATAGGACATGGAAATGCCGTGCCGAACGCCCTTCTCCAGCACAAAGCAGCACTCTTGCGCATCGGAGACCGCAACGCGGTTCGTCCCGACGCAGAGGCAGACAGTCTCCGGCGGCGCTGACGTAAAGGCGACGGAGAGGACGAACAGCCCGTTGCCCCCGACCATGGAATTGGCGGCAACTACGTCCATAACGGCGTTTGTCTCCCCGTAGGGCCAGGGCCTTTCAATCCGCCGCGAGACGCCGTTCGTCTCGATGGAGACCGCCCCGTTGCGGAAGAGCTCTATCGCCGCATCGACAGGGGCGTCGGGACTGCGCCCCGCCAACGCGCCGCTCCACGCGAAGCGGCACGAGTTCGACGGCGTTAGCTCGTGCCAGGAGACCGACGAGAACGGGACGAGCGCGAGGGGGATACCGACCGACGCAACCTCGTTCGTGTCGGTCCAGCGGCGGCGCAAGGAGCCCTGCGACACTACATCGATGAAGGAGAGGTGCTCCTCGCCAAACGGGAACACCCAGCCCTGCGGGAACTCGACGCGCAGCATGTCCTCCCAAGCGCCGCGCTTCCACCACTTGTCGTGGAGAACAGCGTTCGTAGGGAATTGAGAGTTGAGAGTGTAGAGTGTAGAATTGTGGAATTGTTCTGTTTCAACCAAATGCGGCAAGTTCCGCAACTCTACACTTGCGCCGCGAAGCGGCGGCGCATTGGTCTTCTGCGCGGAGAGCGTTGCGACTGTCGCGAAGAGAAGAAACGCCGCGAGATGCAGACGGGGGATGCGGTTAAGCCAATCAAGCGCGGCAGTTATTCGCCGCCAGTGGGCGATGGCAATGGATGCCGCGAGCGAAAGTGCCGC